>NZ_JBSGEZ010000038.1:0-73545 GCF_053603155.1 Nocardia sp. NPDC004260
GACACGCAACTGAAGCGACACAACCGACTCCGCCTCACCCACCGACCGGTTCGCAAATTTGACGACCAGGTCAAACCCTTATGTGAGCGGCATTGGTCCTAGATCGACGCCCTACGCCTTGACGACGTATGGCGCGATGCTGCCCAGCTTCTCGCAGGTCTCCTCGAACTCACGCTCCGGCCGGGACTGACCGACGATGCCCGCGCCCGCGCGCAACCAGGCTCCCTCCGCGTTCTGGTACACCGCGCGCAGCACCAGGGTCGCCTCCAGCGCACCGGTCGGCGCAACGGTCACCACCGCACCGGAGTACAGCCCGCGCGGGTCGTGATCGAGCCGGAACACCGAGTCGACGCCTTCCCGCTTGGGGATTCCCGAGGCGGTCACCGACGGGAACAGCACCTCCAGCGCGTCCCAGCTGGACCGGTGCGCGGCCAGCCGCCCGCGCACTGTGGACGCCAGATGCTGCACGCTGCCACGCTCACGCACGGCCATGAAGTCCGACACCGCGGGGGTGCCGGGATCGGCGACCGCCGTGATCTCCGCGAACGAGGTCTGCACCGAAATTGCGTGTTCCACGATCTCTTTCGGATCGGTGATCAGATCGGCCCTGGCGGCGAGATCGGCCGCGGCGCCGCGGCCGAACGCGCGGGTGCCCGCCAGCGGCTCGGTGGTCACCACCCGATCGTCGTCCACCGACGCGACCAGTTCCGGACTGAAGCCCGCCGCTTCCAGGCCGCCGAGCCGCAGCAGGAACGACCGTGCCGGAGTGTTGTGCGCGCGCCCGAGCCGATAGGTCGCCGGAACATCCACGGCGAACGGCAGATCGACTTTCCTGGACAGGATGACCTTCTGATAACGCCCGTCCCGGATCTCGCCGACCGCCTCGGCCACCCGGTTCCGGTAGCCGGTGGGGTCGATGCGGATGTCGGCCGGATGCGCCTGCGGCAGTCCGGTGTTCTGCGACTGCGCGATCAGCTCGTGAATGTCCGCGATCTCCGACGGCGTCGCACCCGATACCCGGATGCCGAATTCGCCCACCCTGACCTCGATGCGGGGAACCATCAGGTGCGCCAATGCGGTGCGCGAATCGAGGTGCTCCGTGGCGTCGAGCGCCCACGCGCAGAACTCGAATCCGATCCAGCCGTAGGCATTCCGCCCGTCGAGGGGCAGCGCGCCGAGCGCGCGGTCGATCACCGCCGCCGGATTGCCATCCCACCGGCTGGTCGTGGTCTCCCCTTGCCAGGTGACGCGCAGCTCTCGCACATCCAGTTCGACACTGCCGAGCGGATCGGCGGCGAACACCCATTCCCCCGGACGCTCGTACATCACGTACTCGCCGAACCGATCCGCCCCCGCCAGCCGGGACATCGCTGCCGCCGGATCGGTCACATACTCAACCCGCAGGCGTTCCGTGGTCGACAACGATCCTCCAAAGGTAACCCTGGCCTAACTTGTGGAGGTAAGGTTAGCATTACCTCTTCATCGTGCCGGTGTGCTCGCGGCCACAACGCGACGCCGAGAAATCGCTTCGAGCTGGATGGTTCGCGCCTACCGAGTTCTTTCGTCCGGGCTTGCGCCGTTCACATCGTCGGCGCCCGCACACGAACTCGCTGCGCCGACTGCCTGCGCGGAACAGACCCGCCGGGATTGAATAGTGGGAAGCGCCACCTGCGGAGGGAAGAACATCGATGATCGATCACCGCGGCGATTCACCCGCGACAATCCGGCCCGGGACCACACCGCGATCGGTGGTGGCCCTGATCGACGCCGCCTCCGGAGTGGAACGCGAACTCGTCGGCAAGTGGCTCGCCGACGGCGGGATCAGCGCCGAGTTCGGTACCGACGCGCCGGTCACCCAGCTGGATCTGGACGCGGGCGCCGTCGCCGCACGGCTGGTCGGCAGGCGCGACGATCCGCTGGTGGTGCCGATCCGCGTGCTGTGGCTGCCGCAGGAACGTGACGGCGTACGCCGTGTCACCTTCGGCGATCTCGCCCTGCTGACCAACCCGCGCAAGCCCAATCGGCTGGTACAGCGCAAGCTGGTGTCCAAGTCACCGGACCGGCACGTCGTGCTGACCGGCGCGCCGGCCCGGCTCAGCGAGTTGCGCGTGAACAATCCGGAGGCTTCGGCGCTCTACGACAAGGGCACCGCCGAACCGTTCGCCCGCGCCGTCGTGCGCGCGGCGGTGGTGGCGCTGGAACGCGCCGAGCGCACCATCATCGGCGACCGGTACAAGGTGCCCAAGCTGGTCGCGGAGGAGATCCTCGACTCACCCGACTTCCTGCGCAGGCTGGAAGTCATCGCCGATCAGATCGGGGCGAGCCCGCACGAGGTGTACCGGCGCGCGGAGAAAGCGCTCAACGAACTCGTCGCCGCCCAGAGCAGACTGGTTTCCGACCTGTTCACCCAGGCCATGCGCCCGGTCCACGCTTCGACCTGGAATGTGGACTTCGACGAGTCCGGCCTGACCGGCTTGCGCGACCTGAACCGCCGCTTTCCGCTGGTGTTCCTGCCTTCGCACCGCTCGTACGTCGACGCGTTCGTACTGGGAGACGTGCTGGCCCGCAACGACTTCCCACCGAACCACGTGATCGGCGGCGCGAACCTCAGCTTCTGGCCGATGGGCCCGATCGCCCGGCGCACCGGAACGGTGTTCATCCGGCGCAGTTTCGGCGACGACGAGGTCTACAAGGCCGTCGTCGAGGAGTACTTCGCCTACCTGCTGGCCAAGCGCTTCAACCTGGAGTGGTACTTCGAGGGCGGCCGCACCCGCACCGGCAAGCTGCGGCCCCCGCGCTACGGCTTGCTGAACTACCTCGCCGCGGCGGTCCGTTCCAACCGCGTCGATGACGTCATGCTGGTTCCGGTCTCGATCACCTACGAGCGGCTCAACGAGCTCGGCGCCATCGCCACCGAGCAGGAGGGCGGCAAGAAGAAACCGGAGGGCCTGACCTGGCTGGCGCGCTACATCCGCAGCCAGCAGCACTCCGCCGGGCACGTGTACGTCCGCTTCGGGGAGCCGCTGTCGGCCCGCGATCGTCTTGCCGCACATGGCGACCCGCTCACCGCGCCGCCGCTGACCATCCCGCTGCACCATACCGAGCCGATTCCGGCGCCGCGCACGGAAGCCGGGGTCGTCGACAGCGAACCGCCGGAAATCGCCGAACTGGAACGAAAGGCCGTGCAGCGGCTCGCGTTCGAAGTCGCGGTCGGCATCAACGCGGTCACCCCGATCACCGTCAGCGCGCTGGTCACCCTGGCTCTGCTGGGCGTGGACGGGCGCGCCCTCACCCTCGGCGAGGTGCGCACGGTGCTCAACCCGGTGCTCGGCTATATCGACAAGCGTGAGCTGCCGGGCGGCGAACTCGACGCGCTGCGCGACGCACAGGGCCTGGCCGTCGTGCTGGAACAGCTTTCGCTGGCCAAGGTCGTCACGGTGTATCGCGGCGGGGTCGAGCCGGTGTACTCGATCGAGCCCGGGGCGCATCTCGAGGCCGCCTTCTACCGCAACAGCGCCGTGCACTGGTTCGTCAACCGCGCCATCCTCGAGCTTTCCATCCTGGCCGGGGTCGACAACGGCGACGCCGACCCCCTGAAGACAGGGTGGGACGAGGCATTCCGGCTGCGCGACCTCCTGAAATTCGAGTTCTTCTTCCCCGATCGCGGCGAGTTCGCCGATCAGATGGTCGCGGAAATGCTGCTGGTCGATCCGGACTGGTACAGCCATACCCGCAGCGACACCCTCAGCTCGGACATCCTGGCAAGACTCACCGCCTCCGGGTTCACCATGGCCCACCGCGTGCTGCGCTCGTTCATCGACGCGCAGTTGGTGGTGGCCGAACGGCTGGCCGCCCGGGACGCGGGCGACGAGATCGACCGCAAGGAGTTCATCACCGAATGTGTGGCGGTCGGCAAGCAGATGATGCTGCAGCAGCGGTTGCACAGCCCGGAGTCGGTCTCGACCGAGCTGTTCACCAGCGCGCTGAAGCTCGCCGACAACTACGGCCTGCTGGAGACAGTGTCCGACGACGAGCCGGAGGAGCGCCGCGCCGAGTTGATCGGGCGAAGGAACGAATTCGCCGAGCGCCTACGCACCATCGGCGCCCGCATCGCGCAGGCCGCCACGCTGGATCCATCCAATCGGGAGGCGTGGTGACCGACGCGCGCGCGGACCTCGACGCCGCGCTCGCCGCCATCCGCTCCGGTCCGCAAGGCGGCGCGGTCGCCGCGATCTTCGATTTCGGCGGTACGGTCATCGACGCCCCGAAATCGCGCCGGCTGCGCCGCAAGCCCGCCGATGTGCTGCTCGGCGGCATCCGCGATCACATGACCGACGGCGAATACAGCCGGTTCCTGCGCGAGTTGTCCGAGGCGCTGGCCGGACGCTCCGAACAGGAGTTGGACGACCTGGGCAGACGCCTGTTCCAGCGCACCGTCTACGGGTACCTGTATCCCGAAGCTTGGGAACTGATCCGCACCCACCGAGCAGCCGGGCACACCATCGTGCTGGTCAGCTCACTGACCCGATTCCAGGTGGTACCGGCGGCGGCGCAATTGGGCATCGAGCACGTGCTGTACACGCCCATGGCCACCAGCGGCGGTGTGCTCACCGGCCATCCCGATGGGAAGACGCTGTGGCACAACGGCAAAGCCGAGGCGGTGGCTACATTCGCCGCCGCGCACCAACTGGATCTCGAGCACAGCTACGCCTACGCCGACTCGATCGCCGACCTGCCCATGCTGTCGCTGGTGGGGCATCCGGTGGCGGTGAACGCCGACGACGCGCTCAGCGGCGCCGCCGACCGGCAGCACTGGGCCACGTTGACGTTCCGGCCGCGCCGCGCGCCGCGGGCGAGTGATTACGTACGCACCGCCGCGGGATTCGCCGGGCTGCTCGGGGGCGCGCTGTTCGGCGTCGCGTCGAAAGCGCCCACCCGGGACCGGCAGCGGATGGCCGACGCGCTGATGGCGCACGCGGCGCGCAACACCCTGCGCATCGCGGGCGTGCGCGTGCGGGTCACCGGCGGCGAGCACGCGAGATCGCCGCGGCCCGCGGTCTTCCTGTTCAACCATCAGAGCCAGTTCGACATCATCATCGTGCCCGAAGTGCTCGGCGGCGGGGTGACCGCGATCGGTAAGAAGGAACTGACCAAGAATCCGGTCTTCGGGCCGCTCATGCGCTTCGTCGGCGTGACGTTCATCGACCGCGCGAACACCGCTCAGGCCAAGGCGGCGCTGCGGCCGGTGGTGGAGACCCTGCGCGGTGGCTTGTCGGTCGCGGTGGCTCCGGAAGGCACCCGTTCCTACACCCCCGAAGTCGGGCCGTTCAAGAAGGGCGCATTCCACATCGCCATGCAGGCGGGCGTGCCGGTGATCCCGGTTGTCATCCGGAACGCGGGCGAGATCTGCTGGCGCAATGCGATGGTCGCCCGGCCAGGAACAGTCGACGTGGCGATACTCGACCCGATCGACGTCAGCGCGTGGGAGCCGGGTGATCTGGACGACAACGTGGAGCTGGTCCGCCAGCTGTTCGTAGACACGCTACTGAATTGGCCGCACTGATCGGCACGGCGTCGCGCCACGACGGCCGCCGGTCGTGTGGCCGCTCACCCTGGCCGCGCTCTGTCCCTAGTTGTGGACCGACACATCCAGCCCCGCTCCGTCGAGAAGCGGGACCCGTGGGCCGAAGCTCAGACCGCGCGGCCGAACAGCAGCTTCCACGGCATGAGCGCCGACTCGAGCTGCACCTTCAGGCTCATCTTGGACGCGCCGAGCGTCCGCTCCTCGAAGCGGATCGGGACCTCGGCGATCGCGATCCCCTTCTTGATGGTCCGGTAGTTCATCTCCACCTGGAACGAATACCCGTTGCTGCGGATGGAGGCCACGTCGATGGCGCGCAGGGTGTCGGCCTTCCACGCCTTGAAGCCCGCGGTGGCGTCCTTGACGCCCAAGCGCAGGATGAGGTTCACGTAGAAATTGGCCCAGGCCGAGAGCGCCTTGCGGTACCACTTCCATTCCGCGGCGGTCGAGCCGCCGGGAACGTAACGCGAACCCAGCACGACGCCCGCGTCGGTGCCGGAGAGCTTCTCCAGCATGGCCGGGATGACTTCGGCGGGGTGCGACAGGTCGGCGTCCATCTGGATCACGACGTCCGCGCCCTCGTCCAGCGCCCGAGTGATGCCCGCGACGTATGCCCGGCCGAGTCCGTCCTTCTCGGTCCGGTGCAGCACACCGACCACGTTCGGCAGTTCGGCGGCGAGCTTGTCGGCCACCTCGCCGGTGCCGTCCGGCGAGCTGTCGTCCACCACGAGTACGTGCAGGTCGGGCACCGGCAGCGCGGTCAACCGCTCCACCGCAACCGGCAGATTTTCCCGCTCGTTGTAGGTCGGCACAACAACGGTAACCCTCAAGGGTCGCCCTCCCTGCTGATCCTGGTTTCCGCTCGCAGCCCACGCCAGGACCTCCGAGCATTCGTCGAGTTCTGGAGAACCGTACTCGATACACCTGATCGCGACCTGAGCGGCCGCACCCGGTGTGACGCGGTCCGAGCCCTCGACCTGCGGCTCAAGATCAACTTCACCGCCCGGGGGAACACCAGGGGCGCGTCACTCCCCGTCCCGCCAGGCCCGATCCCGGGCGTCTTCCCGCTCGTTGCGCGCGTGCGCGATCTCCAGCGCGCGCTCGGCCGTCGCTTTGTCCGGGTACGGCCCCATCCGGTCGCGGAACCAGCACTGCCGCCCTTGCTCGGCCCGATTGTGCTTCAAGCAGTAATACCAGCGCTCAGCCATACCTCCAGCATCCCACCGAACACCACCGCTCAATCGCTTTTCCGTTCGCCATCCGTTGCCCGGACTCCGCAATTCACGGCCAGAGGCTTCGGTAATGGACGAGCGCGTGGCACAGGACGACCACACCGAAGATCGCGAAGAGTACGCGCACCGAAGCAGGTCCGTACGAGCTGATAATGCGAACGATTTTCCGATACATCCGCCGCGCGCCGGTCGTACGCCGCGTCGCGAGGCCGAGTATCACCAGCGGCGGCAGCAATGCCAACGCGCAATACGCGACCACGATCAGCGGCCACAACGTCGGTAGCGGATTCCGTGCGGAGATCATCGCGAGTCCGGCCAGATAGGGAACCGCGGTCGGCGCCTGTGCGATGCCGATCGCCACGCCGAGGCCGGCGAGCACCCACGGTCGTCGCCGTAGCGCGCTCGCCCGCTCCGGGGTCGCCGTACCGGCCATTCGAATACTCGCGAGAGCGATCAGCACCACCCCCGCGAGGAGTTCTCCCCAATACCGCACCGTCGGCGTGACCTCGAAGTCGAACAGATCGGTCAGAAAACCGATCCCCAGGATCGTGCAGATGCCGAAGGCGGTGGTGACGGCGAAGACGCCCGCCAGCAAGCTCAAACCGCTCACCAGCGGCGAGCGACGGCTCAATCTGCTGTCGTAGACCACCGCCGTGGTGACGCCGATCAGCAGCAGGTCGAGTGAGTCGAGGAAGGCGAACCCCGCGAGAGCGAGGAGAAGGATCCACATGGCCGCGCCAGCCTACCCGCGCCCTACAAGCAACCGCGCAATCCCGAACCCCGGTGCGCGACTGTGCGATTCGCCATATCGAATCGAGCGGTCAGCGCGCAGAGAGCAACGCCACACCGGACGACGATCAGCCGTCCGCCCGCGCGGACGAAGGAAGCCACCAAGCAAGAAAGTCGGCCGACGCAGACCCGTAGAGCAGGAATTGACCACATAACGAAACGAGCCCGGCTCACGCTCTCCGTGAACAGGGCTCGCCAACAAGTGAAGGTGGCCAGGGCCGGGATCGAACCGGCGACCTTCCGCTTTTCAGGCGGACGCTCGTACCAACTGAGCTACCTGGCCGCAGGCACCCGAAGTGAATGCCATACGCGAAACGCCGGATATCTCCGGCGCTTACTTGCGACCCTGACGGGACTCGAACCCGCGACCTCCGCCGTGACAGGGCGGCGCGCTAACCAACTGCGCCACAGGGCCATGCTCTGCTACCAACGATCCATGGATCGTACCCCCTACGGGATTCGAACCCGCGCTACCGCCTTGAAAGGGCGGCGTCCTAGGCCGCTAGACGAAGGGGGCTCGTCCCGGATTTCTCCGGACCGGCTTTCAACGGCTGTCCGTTGGGAGCTGGGATAGCTTATGACAGACCGGACTCGAATCCCAAACCGGCTGGTAAGAGGCTCAAACCGAGCTCTTCCAAGCGCGCGTGGGCACGCCACCCGTCGCTGCGGAACTTCTCCAGCCATTCCGGGGTAGCCATCGCCTCCATCACGACCTCGAGCGCCTCCTCGAACCGCGCCCGCAGATCGACCTGCCCGCCGAGCAGATCCACCATGTACCGCTGACCGGCCAGTGCTGCGGCGAGCGTGCGGGTGAACCGGTCGGGATCGGCGTCCGCGCGCAGCTGCCCGTGGTCGATCGCGCGGACGGTGAGCACCCTGGTGGTGCGGCCGAGGATGCGGCCGCCACCGGCCTGCACGTCCCGATAGAAGTCCGGTTCGATGATCAGGCGGTACTCGGCCTGCACGATGATGTCGTGCTCAAGTCGCAGCGCGATCTCGTCGACCACCCCGTGCAGGATGTCCAGCGGGCTGAGATCGGTTCGCGCCAGCCAGCGCTCGGCGGAGGCGCGGTAGCGTTCCACCGCGGTCTCCAACACCGCGCGTGCCAGGTCTTCCTTCGAATCGAAATGGAAGTACATGGCGCCCTTGGTGGCACGCGATCCTTCCAATATGCGGTTGAGCGATGCAGCGGCATAGCCGCTCTTCCCGAACTCAACGGCGGCGGACCTGATAATCGCCGCCCGTGTCCGGCGCGCCCGCTCTTGCTGCCGTGCCATGCTCGAAACGCCTCCGAAGCCTTACTCGCCGCCAATCAGCCACCCCAGGAGGAACGGACCCTCGGCGCGAATTCATGAGTTTTATCAATACGTGGAACCCGGTTTCCGACCGATTGCAGACTTTCGGTACGAAAACGCCCTAAAAACCTGAAACACACCAGCTGGTATAGTTTGCCTGCCCGGGTGCGCCGCAGGGGGTGCGCATCCGGGCATTTCTTCGTTTCGAACGTGCCTCCTCCTGCGGCATCGAGTTCCGTCGAGCCGTGGCCGGCCGGGCCGACCGCGGCGCCTTCGGACACAGCAACGACAATACGAATTCCGTGACGCCGACCGAGTCGACGATTCTTTCGGAATTCACCAAGGCGTCACCGTACCCGGAATCCCGATCCGACACGCGGCAAACCGAGGAGTCAGGTAGCCATCCGATTCCGTTTTCTGTTACGGCAAATGTTCGGCAACCTGATCCACTCATCCGGAGGGTGCGCGAATTCACCAGCGGCTCAGGGTTGTTCACGCGCGCCGACCGACAACCCGGACGACCGGCCGCCGCCCACGTTCCGCCCGCCAACCCGTCCTTCACGCCTTCCCCGGCCACAGCCGTTCACCTCTGCAAATCCAAAGACATTGCCAGCCAACATGTTTGAATGATATCCAGATCCAGCTAAGATGAACAAAGCTGGGTGCCAAGTGTTTACCGCCTGCATCGCCCACCGCGCACACCGCGTTACCCATCTCCCCGCGTCCGCCCGCCCCACCGGGTCCGCCACGCCGCCCCACCCATCCAGCCCGCCCGCCGCCACGAACTCCCCCGATTGGGGCATACGCCCCCGCCCGCACTACACTGTTGCTCCGCGCCCCTATAGCTCAGTTGGTAGAGCTACGGACTTTTAATCCGCAGGTCGTAGGTTCGAGCCCTACTGGGGGCACAAAGGTCGGGCGTCCGGATTGCTCCGGGCGCCCGACCTGCTTTCCCGGAGTTCTCCGCCGCGCGGCGCCGGCCATACGGCAGTGGAATCGCCGCGTCGAGGCTCTATTACCTGGTGCCGCACGCAACGCTTCGCCGGTGGCGGCGTCCGGGGAGCGCGCTCGGCGGCGAGAAGGGCTACACCGCTCCCCGATCACGTTTCACCGGTCGCGGAGTGCACAGTCGTCGCCGTGGACGGTGCGAGCGGTGCGGAGCAGGAACCTCGGCCGGAGCGACATCGCCGGTCATCCCCGAACAGCCATAGGGGTCACCACGGTGGAGTGGCATCAGTGGCGTACCGGTTGGATTGTGACGAACAGCACAGTTACCTCGCATAGGGCATTCGCCGACTAGAGAGATCGCGTCTCGCGTATCGGTCGGTCATGCGCCGGTTGTGATATCCGCTTGATCGCGGGTGTACGCCGGTCGGCGGAAAAGCCGATGACAGCTCGGCTTGCACAGTAGATACATACGGAGAATTCGCGGCGCAGGACAACCATCGGGTCACGACGGCACAGCTGAAGGCCCGGATGCTTCGTTACTCCATGAACAATCCATGGCGCTATGACCCGATAGTGCCGAGGGCAGTGGCATGCGCCGCCGGGCGGCGCATTCGTATAGAAGGACAGGGTTGTCGGCGTAGCGCGATGCGCAGTCGACCGCCGTCGCGATCGGGGATGAAAAGCCTACGAAGATCCGACGAGTGCGCGACCGGGGAAGAGGGCATGAAGGCGTTGACCTTCGGAGGCGATGGGTGGAGATCGGAGACCCCGATTGCACCGCGATCCATCGCGGATCGCCGGCTCGATCGCGCAGGGCGTCACGAAACTCGAGGGCGTGGCGCGCGGGAGACACATGCCGCGATCCCGCCATCACGCCTACGCACTTCCCCGGGTGCCGACCTCTCGACCGCTCTCCGCGGAGGGCGTCGTAGGCACCGATTCACAGGAACGTCGCAGCTAGGCTCACCGCAGTTCGCCGACACGCGCAGAACCAGTGCGTTTCGATCCCATATCGGCCACCTGGCCGCCCTTGTGCGTTCGCCCACGTACGGCTAACGCTTCTATCACCGCGTCGATAGACCCATTGCAGCGGTTAGAGCCCATACACTCATGGAGATCACCGAACGGCGAAGAGGTCGTATGAGGTGGATCACCAGAGCATCGATCGCCTAACGGATGCGTTTCGCATCACACCTACGGTGCCGTAAGGTATGGCCGCATCGGTATCGGTCTACCTTGGGATTGACCTGCACGACCGGAAGCACACACTGAAGGGTTCATACATGGCAAGGGATCTGACTCAACTCGAGCTGCTGACGGAGTTGGAGCCGGTTGCCGAAGAAAACGTCAACCGGCACCTCTCCCTGGCAAAGGAATGGCACCCGCACGACTACGTCCCGTGGGACGACGGCCGCAATTTCGCGGCACTCGGTGGCGTGGACTGGGATCCGGAGCAGTCCCGCCTCAATGAGGTCGCGAAGGCGGCCATGATCACGAACCTGCTCACCGAGGACAACCTGCCGTCTTACCACCGCGAGATCGCCGAGAATTTCTCTCAGGACGGCGCGTGGGGTACCTGGGTCGGCCGCTGGACCGCCGAAGAGAACCGGCACGGCATCGTGATGCGGGACTACCTGGTCGTGACCCGCGGCGTCGATCCGGTCGCGCTCGAGGAAGCCAGGATGGTCCACATGACCAACGGCTTCGCCTCCCCTGCGGAAGCCGACGCGGGCTTCCTGCATTCCGTCGCGTACGTCACCTTCCAGGAACTGGCCACCCGGGTCAGCCACCGCAACACCGGCAAGGTCTGTGACGACCCGATCGCCGATCGCATGCTGCAGCGCGTCGCCGCCGACGAGAACCTGCACATGATCTTCTACCGCAACATGTGCGGTGCCGCCCTCGACCTGTCTCCCGACCAGGCGATCGAGGCGATCACCCTGATCCTGGAGAACTTCCAGATGCCGGGCGCCGGCATGCCCAACTTCCGCCGCAACGGCGTGCTGATGGCCAAGCACGGCATCTACGATCTCCGCCAGCACCTGGAGGAAGTGGTCCAGCCGGTGCTGAAGAAGTGGAACATCTTCGACCGCACCGACTTCACCGCCCGCGGCGAGGCGGTCCGCGAGCGCCTCGGCCTGTTCCTGGACAAGCTGGGCAAGGACGTCATCAAGTTCGAGGAACAGCGCGATCGGATGCTCGCCCGCGAGGCCGCCAAGCGCGACCGCGCGATGGTCGGCAGCTCCGTATAGAACCCGCGGAACAACAGCAGGCGCCGCCCCGGGAGACCGAGGGCGGCGCCGGTGCGCACGGCCCGGTGGCGCGCGACATGCGCACCGGGTGAACGACCCGCTCCGGCCGACTTACGTGCGCAAATGAGACACTGGTCGGCGTGACGATGACTACCGAGGCGATGACGAAACTGCGGATAGGGCCGTATCCGGTCGATCCGCCGGTCGTGCTCGCGCCGATGGCGGGCATCACGAATCTGGCGTTCCGCAAGTTGTGCCGGGAATTCGGCAGCCCGACCTCGATCTACGTGTGCGAGATGATCACCGCGCGGGCGGTGGTGGAGCGTAACGAGAAGACGCTGCACATGATGTCCTTCGACGCCGACGAGCATCCCCGCTCGATGCAGCTCTACGGCGTCGACCCGGCCACGCTCGGCGAAGCGGTGCGGATCATCGTCGGCGAGGGCTGGGCCGACCACATCGACCTCAACCTGGGCTGCCCCGTGCCCAAGGTCACCCGCCTCGGCGGCGGCGCCGCCCTGCCGTACAAGCGGACGCTGTTCCGGAGCATCGTGCGCGCCATGGTGAGCGCGGCGGAACCGGCGGGGGTCCCGGTCACCGTGAAGTTCCGCATCGGCATCGATGACGGCCACCTCACCTATCTGGACGCGGGCCGGATCGCCGAAGCCGAAGGCGCGCGAGCGGTCGCGTTGCACGCGCGCACGGCCGCGCAGCGGTACTCGGGCCAAGCCGACTGGACCGCGATCGCCCGGCTCAAGGAGGCGGTCACCTCGATCCCGGTGCTCGGCAACGGTGACATCTTCTCCGCCGCCGACGCCGTCCGCATGATGGACGAAACCGGGTGCGACGGTGTGGTCGTCGGCCGCGGCTGCCTTGGCAGGCCGTGGCTGTTCGCCGAGTTGCAGGCGGCGCTGCGCGGTGAGCCGCTGCCGGAGGCGCCCGATCTGGGCCGGGTCGGCGCGGTGCTGTACCGGCACGGCGCGCTGCTGTCCGAGCATCTCGGCGAGGAGAAAGCCATGCGCGATCTGCGCAAGCACATGGCCTGGTACCTGATGGGCTTCCCGGTCGGCTCCGACCTGCGACGCGCGTTCGCCACCGTGGGCAGCCTCGCACAGCTGGAAGACCTCGTCGGGCAGCTCGACCCGACTGTTCCCTTCCCGGTGGACGCGGAGGGTCCGCGCGGTAGGCAGGGCTCGCCGGGCAAAGTCGCGCTGCCGCACGGCTGGCTCGACGATCCGGACGATCCCGCGGTGCCTCGCGCGGCGGATGTGATGCACAGCGGAGGGTGATACGGCAATCGCCCAGCGAACAATGGCGTCAAACCGTTGTGACCTGTTCGATTTCGGCGCGGGGTGGCCTGCCGTGGCGGAATCGTTATCATTGCGGGATCGGTGCCGCCGGTCCGGTATGACCCAGGCGGAAAGCAAGACGAAAAGCGAGGTTCGTTGGTGGGTGACGATCGGCACGGGCGTTCGCCACGGCCCGGAGGTCGCGCCCCGTGGGAGCGGTATCCCGCGGCGGACTCCTCCGACCGGGACGCCGCACCCACGTCTCGTCGTTCCCGCCATACCGACGCCACTCCGGACCAAAGTTCCGCGCCCCTGACGGTTCAGGATCTCGTCCATCGAGTCGACAACGAACGCACCGGCCGCCGCGGTCGCCGCGCGGAGTCCACGCCACCGGACCCGGCCGCCGCGCCGAGTCGAGGCCGCCGCGCCGAGCCCACGCCACCGAATCCGGCCGCCGCCCCGAGCCGAGGCCGCCGTGCGGAACCCGGCCCACCGGATCCGGCCGCCGCGCCCAGCCGAGGCCGCCGCGCCGAGCCCACGCCACCGATTTCGGGCCCCCCGACGAACCGAGGCCGCCGACCCGAGCCGGTACCGCCGCAGGCAGGCCCGCCATCCACCCGAATCAACCGCGCCGAGCCACGTCCGGAAGCTCCGACCCGCCGACCCGTCGACCCGGCCGCCGCCAACGGCCGCGGCGCGGCAGCTGGTCCGCGGCGCGCACCGGACTCGCCACCGCCACGCCAGACCGGTAGCTCACCGGTGGTCCAGGACATCACGGGCGCGACGCCGGCCGCCCGTCCCGCGAACCGCCGCCCCGCCGAGCGCTCGGCATCCGCCGCACCGCCCGTCGCTCCCCCGGAACCGGAACAGGCCGAAGAGGTCACCGACGTCCTACCTCCGCTCGACGAGCCCACTCGCGCCAAGCGCAAGGGCGTGAGCTGGCCGACCAAGGACGGCAAAGACGCCAAGCCGAAGCCCGTCGGCACCGCCCAGACCCGTCTGCAGGCCTCCAAGGAGCGCCGCAACAAGCGGCTGCGGACTGCGGGAAGGGCGGGGGGCGCAGTGTGCGCCGTGCTCGCTCTGCTGGTCACCGGCGGCGGCTGGAGCTACCTGCGGTCGACGACGGACGGCTTCACCCAGGTCTCTGCCCTCGACGAGAACTCAGAAGACATCATCGATTCCAATGCCCAGCTCGGCGACGAGAACTACCTGCTCGTCGGTACTGACACACGCGCAGGGGCCAACGGTCAGCTCGGCGCGGGCACTTTGGACGACGCCGAAGGTGCCCGCGCAGACACCACCATGCTGGTCCACATCCCGAAGGACCGGAGTCGGGTCGTCGTAGTGTCCTTCCCGCGCGACCTGGACGTGACCAGGCCCCAGTGCAATGGGTGGGACAACGAGAAAAACGCATACTCCGACGAGAAGTTCCCGTCTGCCATAGGCGACAAGCTCAACGCCGTCTACAATCTCGGCGGCCCGATGTGCCTCGTCTCCACGATTCAGCGCCTCACCGGCGCGTCGATCAATCACTTCATCGGCATCGACTTCGCCGGTTTCGAGTCGATGGTCAACCAAATCGATGGCGTCGAGGTCTGCGCGTCCAAGCCGCTCGTCGACGACGTGCTCGGCACCATCCTCGAGCACCCGGGCAAGCAGCGCATCGACGGCCAAACCGCGCTGAAGTATGTGCGTGCCAGGCATGTCTACGGCGAGGAGCGCAGCGACTACGACCGCATCAACCGACAGCAACGCTTCCTCGCTTCGCTGCTGCGCAGCACGCTTTCCAGCAAGGTTCTGTTCAATCCGGGTAAGTTGAACGGCTTCATCACTGCGCTTCGCGAGCACACCTGGGTCAACAAGGTCGAAACGACCGACCTGCTGATGCTGGGACGTTCACTGCAGAAGATCGATGCCGGCGTGGTCACCTTCATCACCGTTCCGACCGCGGGTACCACCACTTACGGCAACGAGATCCCCCGGGAATCCGACATCAAGGCGATCTTCAAGGCGATCCGCGACGATCAGCCTCTGCCAGGCGAGAAGCCGACCGTTCAGGCGAACGCACCCGCTCCGACCCAGGCCGCTCCGACACCGACCAAGTACAAGGCGGTGGATCCTTCGACTGTCTCGCTGCTGGTGTCCAACGGTTCCGGAGTCGAAGGACTGGCGCGCACCGCGGCCACCAAGCTCGGCAACCAGGGCTTCACGATCTACAACACCGGAAACTACGCCAACGGCACCTCCACCACGACGAAGGTCCGCTACGCGCCCGGCCTGGAGGCCGAGGCCGCAACCGTAGCGACCTCCATCCCCGGCGCGACCATCGAGGCCGCCGACGATCTGGGCGGGATCGTCGAGGTCGTCATCGGAGGCGACTCGAAGAACGGCGTTACCGTGAAGGCGCCGACGCCGGTCGGTGACGAGATCACCAACGTCACGACGAGCACCTCGACGAGTTCGACGCCCGCCGTCCTGCCCTCCGACCTGGAACACGTCAACGCGGCCGACGAGGTCTGCAAGTAGGCGACCGGGTGCACCGGCCGGCACCACCCGCAGTCCTACGTATCGAGTCACGTTCTACCGCAACGATATTCGCTAGGACTCCAGTTCAGTGACTGCTAGTGTCGAGAACGTGACCATCGACATGGAGGGGTGTCAGTGGTACGCAAATCAATCTTCGGAGCAACCGCAGCGGCGGCCACCTTGGCATTGTTCGCGGGTCCTGCCCAAGCAGACGGGTGGTGGCAGTACGACACGCCACAGGAATGTGAGCACTCCCGGCAGTGGTTTGTAGACAGGGAAGCCACGTAAGCGGGTGCGAGTTAGTCCCCACGGCAGCGCGTTCGGCGGCGGCGACGCCTGGGGTTTTCACATTTACAGCTAGTTCTCGCGGTGACAGGGGTCACCCTGTCACCGGATCCAGAACGCACCAAGGCCGCCAACGTCTGCAAGTCGCATCCGGCACGCACAGCAGGACGAATGCGACGCAGATCACAAATCGCCTTGATGTCATCGTTTCGAGGCCGCGAGGGTGCGGAGCGCGGTCGTTGAATGATCAACGGCAACTCCCGCGCTAATGATGCACACCGGTCATTCACTCCCTGTTCGTGACTTGGTCAGCGCGGCGAACTAGTGTCAGTTTCCATGCGTGTCATCTACAACGAGCAAATGGCCGAGCTCGCCCACCTGCTGGGTGAGATGGCTGGGTTGGCCGGCTCGGCCATGGAGCGGGCGACCCAGGCGCTGCTCCAGGCGGACCTCGCCCTGGCGGAGCAGGTGATCAGTGAGTCCGACCGGATCGCCGAGCTGATCCAGGACGCCGAGGAGAAGGCCTTCGCCCTGCTCGCGCTGCAAGCTCCGGTCGCCGGCGATTTGCGGCAAGTGGTGAGCACGATCCAGATCGTCGCCGATGTGAACCGGATGGGCGCGCTGGCGCTGCACGTGGCGAAGGTCGCGCGCAGGCGTCATCCGAACCACGCGCTACCGGAGTCCGTCAACGGCTACTTCGCCGAGATGGGCCGTATCGCGGTGAACATGGGAGCCGGTGCGCGTGAGGTGCTGGAGACCCGTGACCCGGAGCGCGCCGCGCAGCTCAACGAAGACGACGAGGCGATGGACGATCTGCACCGTCACCTCTTCACATTGCTCATGGACCGGGATTGGAAGTACGGCGTCGCGACTGCCGTCGATGTCACGCTGCTCGGTCGCTACTACGAGCGCTTCGCCGACCACGCGGTGGAAATCGGCCGCCGTGTCATCTTCTTGGTCACCGGAGTGCTCCCGCCGGACCCCGACGCGGAGTCGTAAACGAAAAGCTTGCTGCGCTTGACGTTTCGCAGGCGGCGAATGATAGATTGAGCCGCACGGGGCGAGATTGCTCGGTATAGCGCTACGCCGGAGGGGAACCGGCATGAAGGGGGGCGTTATGAACGTCGATCCAGCGGAGCTGCGCGCGCTGGCCGCGTCGATGGACGAAATCGGCGGCGAGATCGGCGCATTGACCGTGCGTGCCACCACCGATGCGCTCGGTGGCGTGCTGCCCGGTTCGGCACTGAGCGAAGTGTGTTCCACGGCGGGTTCGAATGTCGAAGACGCATGGCAGCGAATGGCCATGCGCTGTAAACGAGTTTCGAATATCGCGAAAGGCGGCGCCGCGAATTACGAGGTGTCCGACCAGGAGTTTCGCGCGGGCCTCGACGCGATGGGCGCGCAGCTGTGAGGACTACGAGCACGACGCCCACCCTAAGCCAGGTGCGGTCGGAATGGCAGCCGTGGAAACTGAGCGAAGCCGGTACCGAAATACGCACACGCAACGGCGAATTCGTTTCCCTGATCGATGAAACGGTGACGCAGATCCGGGCAGCGGGCGCGCATTGGAGCGGTGACGCCTATTACGCCGCGTACGACCGCATCGCAGGCGACCGCGACACGGCGAACAAGGTGGCGTTGGATACCGAGACGCTCGCCCAGACATTGATCGACAGTGGTACCAGCCTCGCCGGATTCCGCCAAACGTTGCTGGACAAGGTCGATGAGGCCATCGCGGCCGGATTCACCGTCTCCGAGGACTGGCAGGTCACTGCCGGGCCGGGCGTCTCGGACGAGGACGGCGATGCGCAGTTCACCTACCAGACCGCCATCACCACCGCCATGAACGAACTGCTCGGCACCCAGACGGACGTCGCGGCGAAGATCGAGCAGGCGAGCGGTGACGTCAGCACCCGAGCCGCTCAACTCGGCGACGGCGACCCGCTCGACAGCGACAAGTCCGTCGACGGGACGGACCCGGCTCTCGCGTTGTTCAGCAACCCGTCCGACACGGATCAATCAGAGCAGAAGAAGGACGAGCCCGCTTCCACCGCGCCTGCGGGTACGCCGCAGGCCAGCCCGATCGCGGCCGCGCAGTCCGCCGACGAAGACAAATCCGACCAGTCCGGGAAGCAGGACGGCGCCGATCGGTCCGCGAAACAGGATCAGTCCGGAAAGCAAGATAACGCCGACCAGTCGGGGAAACAGGACGACAAGACCGATTCGAGCGGTAAGGGCAAGGACGAGTCCAAAACGGACCAACCCACCCAGACGCCCGCGTCCACCGGTGCGGCCAGCGATCCCAATTCGTGGAAACCGTCGGACGTGACGAGTTTGATCACCTCGGTCAGCCAGATCACCGGCAATGTGCCCACGCTGATCGAGTCCATCGGCAAACTCGACGACGATCTCGACGACATCATCAAAGCGGGCGGGGAGGCCGGAAAGGGGCTGATCGAGGCCGCCGGTACCAGTGCCGAGAAGTTCGCGAACGCCATCGACACTATCGCCGGAAACCACCAAACCGACGGCACGCACACGGACTCACCGTCCTCGGCTGAACCCGCCGGAACCGGAACACCGAAGCAGGACCCGGCGGCCACCGATTCCACGACCGGACAACCCGCAGCCACCGATCCGAACGCGAAAACGGACGATCCGAACGCGAAGTCCACCGATTCGAAGACCGACCATCCGGCAGGCACCGAGAACAGCAAGACGGATAAACCGAATTCGTCGCAGCCCGCGGAAACCAAGCAGGACCAACCGGCGTCCGTCCGGCAGGCGAGCTACACCAATGCCGACTCCGGCAGTCTCAGCGCTGCTCCGGCGTCCACGTCCGGTTCCCCGTCCACCGCACCCGCGAGCACTGGGCTGTTCGGAGGAATGTCAGCGGCGAATCGTGAATCGGATTCGGAGCACACGCGCCGAGTGCAACCCACCCCGACGCCACTGTTCGAGACCCCGCCCCTCAACGAATAGCCGAAGCCCGAACATCCGTAGGCGGCACGTCCGCGGATGCGGAACCCGCCTCGGGATCAGCCGAAGCGACCGGAGATGTAGTCCTCTGTGGCCTTCTGCGACGGGTTGGAGAAGATCTTCTCGGTGTCGTCGATCTCGATCAGCTTGCCCGGCTTGCCCTGGGCCTCCAGGTTGAAGAAACCGGTCTGGTCACTCACGCGCGCGGCCTGCTGCATGTTGTGGGTGACGATGACGATGGTGAATTCCTTCTTCAACTCGGTGATCAGATCCTCGATCGCCAGGGTCGAGATCGGGTCGAGCGCCGAACAGGGCTCGTCCATCAGCAGCACGTCGGGAGAAACCGCGATGGCGCGCGCGATGCACAGACGCTGCTGCTGACCGCCGGAGAGGCCGCCGCCCGGCTTGTCCAGGCGGTCCTTCACCTCGTTCCACAGGTTGGCGCCGCGCAGCGAGCGCTCGGCGACCTCGTCGAGTTCCTTCTTGTTGCGCACGCCTTGCAGCTTCAGACCCGCGACCACGTTGTCCTTGATGGACATCGTGGGGAACGGGTTGGGCCGCTGGAAGACCATGCCGATCGTGCGGCGCACACCCACCGGGTCGACCTGCGTGCCGTAGATGTCCTCGCCGTCCAGCAGCACCGCGCCCTCGACCCTGGCATTCGGGGTTACCTCGTGCATGCGGTTGAGCGAACGCAGCACGGTGGACTTGCCACAGCCGGAGGGACCGATGAAGGCGGTCACGCTGCGCGGCAGCACGGTCAGCGAGACATCCGACACGGCGTGGAACTTGCCGTAGTAGATGTTCAGATCTTTGACGTCGATCCGCTTGGCCATTTTCGGTAATCCGTTCCGCTTCTATCGGTTCCGGGTGAGCAGGCGGTTGAGGACCGCAGCCGCCAGGTACAGGAGGGCGATGATGACGATCAGGGTCAGGGCCGCGCCCCAGACCCGCTCGCGTCCGGCAGCTTCGGGGTTGGCCAGCTCCTGGTAGATCAACAGCGGCAACGACGCCATGTTGCCGTCGAAGATGTTCATGTTGATCGACTTGCTGTAGCCGACCAGCACCAGCACGGGAGCGGTCTCGCCCATCACCCTGGCGATGGCCAGCAGGATGCCGCTGATCATGCCGGGCAGCGCGGTGGGCACCACGATCCGCACGATGGTCTTCCACTTCGGGATGCCCAGCGCGTAGGACGCTTCACGCAGTTCGTCCGGCACCAGTTTCAGCATTTCCTCGGTACTGCGGACGACCACGGGCAACATCAGCAGCACCAACGCCAGCGACACCGCCAGCGAACTCTGCGGGAATCCGAGCGTCGCGATCCACAGCGCGAAGATGAACAGCGCCGCGACGATCGACGGCACACCGGCCAGGATGTCGACCATGAAGGTGGTGACCTTGGCCAGCAAGCCGCGGCCGTACTCGACCAGATACACCGCGGCCATGATGCCGAGCGGCACGGCGATCACCGTCGCGACCAGCGACTGCACGATCGTGCCGTAGATGGCGTGATAGACGCCGCCCGCGACCTGATTGGGCAGCACGCCCTTCAGCGAGTTCTGCCACCAGTCCGCCCGGACCACCGCGGCGAAGCCCTTGCTGATCACCATGATCAGGACCCAGGCCAGCGGTACCAGCGCGACCGCGAACGCCAGCCACACCAAGCCGGTCGCGAGGTTGTTGCGCACCTTGCGCGCCAGGCTCACATCGCGAAAGGTGGGCGGCTTGATCGGCCGGTCCAGAGTCGAGGAGGTCATCACCCGTTCACCCTTCCGCCCGCGGCCAGTCGAGCGAGCGCGTTCACGACGAAGGTCAGCGCGAACAGCACGAAGCCGGCCGCGATGTACGCGCCGGTCGGCAGCGGGGCACTGAACTCCGCGGCGGCCGAGGCGATTTTGGAGGCGAAGGTGTAGCCGCCGTCGAACACCGACCAGTGTCCCGGCTGCGCGGCCGTCTTCAGCACGATCAGCACGGCGATCGTCTCACCGAGCGCGCGGCCGAGGCCGAGCATGGCACCGGCGATCATGCCGCTGCGCCCGTAGGGCAGCACCGTCATCCGCACGACTTCCCACTTCGTCGCGCCGAGCGCCTGCGCCGCCTCGATGTGCGCACGGGGGGTGAGGTTGAACACCTCACGGCTGACCGACGTGATGATCGGCAGGATCATCACCGCGAGCACGACGCCCGCGGTGAAGATCGTGCCGCCGCTGGCCAGCGGGATGTTGCCGTCATCGAAGAGGAACAGCCATCCCAGGTTGTCGTTCAAGAAGTTCTGGATCGGCTCCAGTTGCGGAGCGAGAACCAGGATTCCCCACAGACCGAACACGATCGAGGGCACCGCCGCGAGCAGATCGACGACCACCGAGAACGGCCGTGCCAGCGTCTTCGGCGCGTAGTGCGTCAGAAACAGCGCGATGCCGATGCCGATCGGAACGGCGAGCACCAAGGCGAAGACCGAACTGAGCACCGTCACCATGAACAGATCCCGGATGCCGAACCGTAGGTGGTTGGCGTCCGAGGTGTTGAACTCGGTGCTTGTGAAGAAGTTCGCCTCGTTCGCCAGCACCGACGGCACCGCCCGGATGAGCAGGAACAGCGCGATCAACGCGATGGACGCGACGATGATCGCACCGGCCGTCGTCGCCAGCGAGCGGAAGATGATCTCCCCCCGCGGGCTGTGCTGGCGACTGCTCTTCGCGGTCGGTTCGGTGCTCGGCTTGCTCGGCATGAGCGCAGTATCTCCGCCTGCTCGCTGGTCGGTCGAATCAGACGGACCAGCGGCTGCAACCTCGTCGTGCACGGTCATGTGGGACTGCTATCAGGAGATGGCGTTGATGGCGGTGGTCAGCTTGGTCTTGAACTGCTCCGGGATCGGGATGTACCCGGCCTCGTCCAAGCCCTGCTGGCCGTTGGTGACCGCCGAGGTGAGGAAGGCCTTGACCGCCTTCGACGTGTCGGCGTCGGAGTACTTCGAGCACACGATCTCGTAGGTCGGCATCACGATCGGGTACGCGCCCGCCACCGACGGCTTGTAGAACGAGGAGGTGTCGATGACCAGGTCGTTGCCCTGGCCGGAGACCCTCGCGGACTCGATCGCCTTGCCCGCCGAGGCGACGCTCAGCGTCACCGGGTCCTTGCTCGCCGAGGTGATGATCCGCGCGATCGACAGGTTCTGCGCCTTCGCGAACGACCACTCGTTGTAGGTGATCGAGTTCTTGGTGCTCTTCACCGCGGCCGAGGTGCCCTCGTTGCCCTTCGAGCCCGCGCCGACGCCGCCGTTGAAGGCCTTGCCCGCGCCCTTGCCCCATGCGCCGTCGGAGGCGGAGTCCAGGTAGAGCTGGAAGTTGTCGGTGGTGCCCGACTCGTCGCTGCGGAAGATCACGGCGATCGGCTCGGACGGCAGCTTGGCGTTCGGGTTCAGCGCCTTGATCTCGGGCGCGTCCCAGGTGGTGACGGTCCCGTTGAAGATCTTGGCGGCGGTCGGGCCGTCCAGCGCGAGATCGGTCACGCCGTCGATGTTGTAGGTGATCGCGACCGGGCCGAACACGGTCGGCAGGTTCCACGCGGGCGAGGCGCAGCGGTCGGCGGCCTTCTTCGGCTCGTCCTTCTTCGCGCTCAACGGGGAGTCGGAGCCACCGAAATCGGTCTGGCCACCGAGGAACTCGCTCACACCGGCGCCCGAGCCGCTCGAGGTGTAGTTGAGCGTGGCGCCGTCGCAATTCTTCTCGTACGCGGCGATGAAGCGCTCCATCGCGTTCTTCTGCGCCGAAGAGCCGCTGGCCTTGAGGGCCTTCTTACCGCCGCAGGCGACGTCGACCTTGGCCACGTTGCCCGAATCTGCCGAGGTGTTGTCGTCGCTGCCACAGGCGGCCAGCGCCATGGCGCCGACGGCCAGCACACCAACGAGGGCGCTGCTGCGCTCGAGTTTCACTATTCCTCCGGAATGGCGTTCTACTCGTCCGGTCCCTCACCGGCCCGGACGGGTGTTGTGGTGCTGTTCGCGGGGAACTTGCGCACCAGGCAGCAGTGTGCCGCCCTCACTCAACCTAAGGTCACGTGGTTGACAGTTGGACCGACCTGAGTGAACGGAGAATGAACAGCCCGGCGCGATTGCACCTGGTAGATGTGACGTTTGCCGCAGTTTTACTGGCGCGCATCCATTCTGCTGCCTGTTAGTCAACCTCCGCCGCCGCGTAGGCGACGTCGACATGTGCCGGAGCGAATCCGAGACGGGTATAAGTGCGCACCGCGGCGACATTGTCGGCCTCGGTGTAGAGCAGAACTTCGGCCGATCCGCGGTCCCGCAGGTGATGCAAACCGGTCAAGGTGAGCAGCCGACCGAGTCCGCGCCCTTGCGCCGCCGGATCGATGCCGACCACGTAGACCTCGCCGAGCGGCGGATGCTCCGCGTGATGCACCTTGGTCCAGTGGAATCCCAGCAGACGATCAGGGGCCGCGGTGTCGAATGCCAGGAACAGGCCCGCCGGGTCGAACCACGACTCGTCACGGCGGATCTCGATGTCGTGCCGGGTCCACGCGCCCTGTTCCGGGTGCCAGGCGAAGGCGGCGCCGTTCACCCGCAGCAATTCCGCGTCGTCGGCGGGACCGGCGTAGGTGCGCAGCACGATGCCGTCCGGCACGGCCAATTCCGGTAGCTCAGTAGTTGCCAAAGACCGTCGCATCTGCCACAACTCCCGCGCGGCCCGCAGCCCGAGCCGCGCTGCGACGGCTTTGGCCGCCGGGCGGTCGCCGTGCGCCCAGACCCGCGCGCCCGGACCGCCCGCGGCCAGCGCTGCCGTGACCAGATCGGTACCGACGCCGTGACCGCGCCGAGCCGGGTCGACCGCGACCTCGGCCATAGCAGGGTGTTCGCCGTGGGCCGGAACGAGATTCGCGTAGCCGACGACGGCGCCTTCGCGCCGCGCGAGCAGATGGCGCGCTCCGGTATCCGCGCCCGAAGTCAGCGACAGCACGGCCTGTTCCGAGACCGGGGCGACACCGTCGGCCTCGGTGGCGCGCGCGAGCAGATCGGTGACCGCTCGCGCGTCGCCCGCGTCGGGGCGGTCGGTCCACGGTGTCGTCGCGCCGCTCATCGGCCTCCGTTCATCGAGCCTGCGGACCCCGCATGGAGTCCACTCCTGGCAACGTCATAGCGGCAGGTGGCATTTCGGCGCCGCCGAAGTGATGCGGGCAGGGTCCGCCGACGATTACTGCACGGAGCCGTTGACCGGCGTGAGCGGAGAATCGTCGGTGCCCTCGTTGTCGTCGTCCGGAAAGCTCACCTGCTCCCCCTTGACCGCCGCGCGCGAGGGGCGCACGGCCTTGTAACCGACGTTGCGCACCGTGCCGATCAGCGACTCGTATTCGGTGCCGAGCTTGGCGCGCAACCGTCGCACGTGCACGTCCACGGTGCGGGTTCCGCCGAAGAAGTCGTAGCCCCAGACCTCTTGCAGCAGCTGCGCGCGGGTGAACACCCGGCCCGCGTGCTGCGCGAGATACTTCAGCAGCTCGAACTCCTTATAGGTGAGGTCGAGCGGGCGGCCACGCAGACGCGCCGTATAAGTGCCCTCGTCGATCACCAGCTCACCGAGGGTGATCTTGCCGGTGTTCTCCGGGCTGGCCACGCCGCCGTTGCGGCCGACCAGCAGCCGCAGCCTGGCGTCGAGCTCGGCGGGGCCGGTGCCGGGCAGCAGGATGTCGTCGAGTCCCCAGTCCGCGTTCACGGCGACCAGGCCACCCTCGGTGAGCACCGCGACGACCGGCACCGAGGACCCGGTGCTGCCGAGCAAGCGGCACAGGCCGCGGGCGGCGGCCAGGTCCGTCCTGGCATCCACCAACGCGACATCCGCCGTGCCTGCCTCTAGCAGCGAGGCCACCTCCGTGGGCGCAGGGCGCACGTTGTGCGCGAGCAACGCGAGCGAGGGCAACACCGACTCGGGGTTGGGGTCGGAGGTAAGCAGGAGCAGCTCCACGGGCCCTCCTCCCATCTCGTAGCCACGTGGATGCGGCAGCGCCGCCGCGGCCACGTCGCTAATCACAGGTAATCGGATGCAAGATTAGCGCGTAACAAGGCATGACCACGCATTCCGGGGTCGGCGAGCGCACCGGAGGACACCCGGGAGCCCCGCCCGGGCCAACCGATATGGTGCGTACATGGGTTACGTATCGGGCATGCCCGCCACCGGCGAGGCCCCCGAGGCGGTAGCCGAACGCGCGCCGCGCGGCTCCCGGCCGCCGCGGCCCGAGACCCGGAGAGACGGGGGAGCATGCGCAAGCTGATCATCGGCCTGCTGTGTCTGGCTGGGTTCGCCGTCGTCGTCGACTTCAGCACCGCGGCCTATTCGGAGTATCGCGTGTCCCGAGCGCTGCGCGACGGCGCCGATCTCACCGCCGATCCCGAAGTGACGATCCACGGTTTCCCCTTCCTCGGCCAGGCCTGGGACAGCCGCTACGACCACGTAGAGATCCGGGCCCGCGCGAAGCGACTGGACATTCCAGGGGAGATCGCGCTCGAGGCGACGCTGACCGGGGTGCGGCTGCCGGTCGGCGAACTCGTCGACGGCAGCCTGCGCGGCGTCCCGGTGGAGCGCGTGGACAGCCGGTTGCGGGTGGAGCCGACCGAACTCGGCAGGCTGTTCGGCATTCCCGATCTGCAGGTGCACTCGCGGCCTGCCGACAAGTCCGACGGGACCGGCGGATCGGGCGGTTCCGGCATGACCACCACGGGCGCACTGGTGCTCACCGGAACCATGCCGGAGACGCCGGGCGCGCAGTACGGCGGTGAAAAGGTCAGCGTGCAGGCCGATCTGCTGCTCGACGGCGATCAGGTGAAGATCGTGGCGACCGGGTTCTACCGCGGCCCGCCCGGCACCGAGACCATGCCTGTGGCGGTGATCACCGAGGCCGATCGCCCGGCGGTCCTCGCCCGCTTCACCCGTACCATCGACACCAAGGAATTGCCGTTCGGTGTCCGGCCTACCAAGGTCTCCGCTCAGGGCGGTCAGATCGTCGTGGAGGGCAAGGGCGTGAACGTCACGATCGACCTCGACCGATTGCAGCGACCATGATCCAAGTCACCATCCTCGCAGTAGTACTGCTCGCCGCGCTGGCGGTGGGCGTCCTGCTGCGTCGGCGCGACGGCAAGATCCGCGCGGCCGACGGCATCGACCTGTCCCATACCGGCCGCGCGGAACTGCTGGCGTCCGTCGGCGTGACCGGCGCCGGTCCCGCGGTACTGCATTTCTCCGCCGAGTGGTGCGGACCGTGCTCCGCTGTTCGCCGGGTGGTTGCCAACGTCACAGGCCAGCTCGCGGGCTCACCGCAGCCGCCGCAGGACATCGAGGTGGACATCGACGCCGAGCCCGCGCTCGCCCAGGAGCTGAACGTGCTCTCGCTGCCCACCACGTTCGTCTTCGACATCGAGGGCAGGGAACGGTTCCGCATCTCCGGCGTGCCCAAGGCCACGGATCTGCACTCCGCGCTCGAGCCGCTGACCGCGGCGGCCTGAGCTGCGACGACAAGCCCCCTGGACGGAAGTGATCCACCCCGGGTCCATATTCTCCCGCCGAATTGGGTAAACTGCTGACGTGCTTACCAACCACGAGCTGATGCTCACCCGACGCCGCACAGTGGATCTGTGCCGGCTCGGTGGTTGTTGCTGCCTGTGCCGCTGAGCGGTCGGCTTCTCCGGATTTCCTGACGCCGACCCCTGTCCGCCGCGCGAGCGATCTCACGATCCCCCGGCGAATTGGCAAATTTTCAGTCATCGGACTTATTCAGCGCAGGAGTACGCACAATGTCCACCCAGATCCGTAACACTTCCGAAGCGATCCCCGTTTCATCCGACCGAGTCGACGTGCGCGGACCCCGATTCGCCGCATGGGTGACCACCGGTGTCCTCGTCGTGGTGCTGCTCGCCGCCGCGTTCTCGCCGGTCGCCGCGGGGGTGTTGATCGCCCTGCAAGCAGTCGTCTTCGCGGTCGGCGCCGCCCTCGGCCCGCGCCGCCACCCCTACGGCCGGGTCTACGCGGCCTTTGTCGCGCCGCGTCTCGCGCCGACTACCGAGACCGAGCCGACGGCCCCGCTGCGGTTCGCGCAGTTGCTCGGTTTCGTGTTCGCGGCCGTCAGCCTGCTGGGCTTCGCGCTCGGCTCCACGATCGTCGGCGCGGTGTTCGCCGGCTTCGCCTTGTTCGCGGCGTTCCTGAACGCGGCGTTCGGGCTCTGCCTGGGTTGCCGGATCTATCCGCTGGTAGCCCGCCTCCGCCGGACCCCGTCACCGGCATCGAACTGACCCTGCACGTCATCTCTGAAAGGAAAACAATGGCTCGCTCCGATGTCCTGGTCTCCGTTGACTGGGCCGAAGAGAACCTCAACGCCCCCGGCGTCGTGTTCGTCGAGGTCGACGAGGACACCTCCGCCTACGACGGTGGTCACATCGAGGGTGCCGTCCGGCTCGACTGGAAGAAGGACCTGCAGGATCAGGTTCGTCGCGACTTCGTGAACCAGGAGCAGTTCTCCGACCTGCTCTCGGCGCGCGGCATCTCGAACGACGACGAGGTCATCCTGTACGGCGGCAACAACAACTGGTTCGCCGCGTACGCCTACTGGTACTTCAAGCTGTACGGCCACAACAACGTCAAGCTGCTCGACGGCGGTCGCAAGAAGTGGGAGCTCGACGGCCGTCCGCTGTCGACCGAGCCGGTGAACCGGCCCGCCACCCAGTACAAGGCGTCGGCGCCCGACCTGAACATCCGCGCCTTCCGGGACGAGGTCATCGCGGCCATCGGTACCAAGAACCTGGTCGACGTGCGTTCGCCCGACGAGTTCACCGGCAAGATCCTGGCGCCCGCCCACCTGCCGCAGGAGCAGAGCCAGCGTCCCGGCCACATCCCCGGCGCCATCAACGTGCCGTGGAGCAAGGCCGCGAACGAGGACGGCACCTTCAAGTCCGACGCCGAGCTGACCGAGATCTACAAAGAAGCCGGCCTGGACGGCGAGAAGGAGACCATCGCGTACTGCCGGATCGGCGAGCGTTCCTCGCACACCTGGTTCGTGCTGCAGGAACTGCTGGGCCACCAGAACGTCAAGAACTACGACGGCAGCTGGACCGAGTACGGCTCGCTCGTCGGCGCTCCGATCGAGTTGGGAGAGTAATCCATATGTGTGCAGCACCTACCCAGGGCCAGGCCATCCCGGCCGGTGTCGACGTGGAGAAGGAGACGGTCATCACCGGCCGTGTCCTGAGCACCGACGGCCAGCCGGTGGGCGGGGCGTTCGTGCGCCTGCTCGACGGCAACGGTGATTTCACCGCCGAGGTCGTCGCGTCGGGCACCGGTGACTTCCGGTTCTTCGCGGCTCCCGGCTCGTGGACCGTCCGCGCGCTGTCCTCGGCGGGCAACGGCTCCGCCGAGGTGCACCCCGAAGGCGCGGGCATCCACGCGGTGGACGTCGCGGTCGCCAAGTAACGCCTCGCAGTCGTCGAACGGCCCCGGTTGCTTTCCGCTCCGCGGAAGCACCGGGGCCGTTTGCGTGCCGCGAAAGCGGGGTCGTTAGACTCGAAACGTGGTCCTCTTCTTCGAGATTCTGCTGGTGGCCGTGGCCGTCCTGATCGGCTGGTTCGGCCTCTACGTCTTCTACCGGCTGTTCACCGAATCATGAGCGAACTCGCGAGCGAAGGTTCCGATCCGGCCGAGCGAGCGAGTGAACAACTGAACGGCAACGCTCCGGCTGATTCTGCCGGTCGCCGCAGCGGCGACCAGGCCGTAGCCGAGGCTGCCGAACGGGCGAAATCGACCGGTGCCCGCAACATCCCGGTCCTACCGGATCTTCCGCTGCCCGAGGACACGGCCAACTTGCGCCTCGGCCCGGACCTCAGCGCCTCGATGCTCGCGCTGCTCCCGCTGGTGGGCGTGTGGCGCGGCGAGGGTGAGGGCAACGATCCCGAGCGCGGGGACTACCACTTCGGCCAGCAGATCGTCGTCTCGCACGACGGCGGCGACTATCTCGCCTGGGAATCCCGGTCCTGGGTCATCGAGGCCGACGGCACCTACGGCGGCCCCGACTTGCGCGAGAGCGGCTTCTGGCGGGTCGGCATCGACGGCAACGACGAGGTCATCGAACTGCTGCTGGCACACAGCGGCGGCATTGTGGAGCTGTTCTACGGGCAAGCGCTGTCCCAGTCGTCTTGGGAACTGGCCACCGACGTGGTGATCCGCAGCCAGTCCGGCATCGTCGTGGGCGGCGCCAAACGCCTCTACGGCATCGTCGAGGGCGGCGACCTGGCCTACGTCGAAGAACGCGTGGTAGCCGACGGCCCCCTCCAACCCCGCCTCTCTGCCCGCCTCCAGCGCTACATCGGCTGAGAATTTCTCCTCACCCAGCACGGAACCCCGCCGCGCTCGGCGCTGCCCAACGCCATCGCAGGCTGGCCGCAGCGGAACGCAGTACGTGGTCTGCTGCAACACCTGACCGACTCCAACCCAACGCAACACCTGATCTCGCGAGCACATGGGTAACTCACCGGGAACGCCCAAAACCCACCCACATCCCCAACGCAGGCCCTGTGACCAACCCAGGCCAAACCCCACTAGTACGGCCTGAATACCCGGAGAGGCGGACCAGCACAGAACAGCCCCCGAGCCATACCGGTGCGATTGTGGTCGCACGGGTCCGGTCGGACGGACCGGGGCTCGGGGGCCGGGTGACTGCCTGGAATTCGCTAGCGCTCGCGCGGGCGAAATCCACCTGCAGCGGTGGCGCTAGCGGACAGCCACCTCACGTGTCCTATGAATAATCATTCTTCGAACCACCTCCTTCCTGTGTACGAACGAATCTAGCGATGCGTCAGTAGCTCGGCAACGGATTTTCTCGGTGGGCTGAATCGGCGCTGCCGCATGGCGTCCCGTGCCCCGCGAAGTCCGTCGTGACCTGCCCTGATGCGGATACTCGCAGCACCGCGTCGGCCCGGTGGTCGTCCGGGAGCTGGTGCGTGACGACGACCACGATCCGATCCGGTTCCACGAGACCGCTGTCGGCGTCCAACAGGTCGCGCAGCAGCTTCGCCCCGGCTTCGGCTTCCAAGTGCTCGGTCGGTTCGTCGAGCAGCAATACCCGCGCCGGTGACACCAGGGCGCGCGCGAGCAGGATCCGGCGACGCTGGCCACCCGACACGGCTGCCGCTCCCCCGACGAGATCGGTGTGCACACCCTGCGGAAGCCCGTCCAACCAGTCCCCGAGACCGACTGTTCGCAAAGCTTCTTCGGCTTCTTCCGCGGTCAGATCACCGCGGGCGACCCGCAGATTCTCCAGTACGGACGTGCCGAACAGGTGCGCGTCTTCGGCGAAGAAGGTGACGCCGGGGCGCGGCGTATCGAACAACCCGGCCCACTTCATGAGCAGAGTCGTCTTGCCCGCGCCGCTGGGGCCCACCACCGCGATCCGCCGTCCGCAGGGCAGTTCCGACACATGGGCGTCGATGGGAGGAGTCCGAGCGACGTTCGCCGCGTCTTCGGCATGTGGGGGGCGGGTGGTCTGCCGCGCCGACGGGCCGACCGCCGCGCTCGGGGGCGAGTCGGGCTCGAGTCCATCCAGGCGATGCAGGGCCGCGCGGGCCGTGGTCAGCGTCTGCGCCGCCGTGGGCAGCGGGCCGACCGCTTCGAAGGCCGATAAGGGCAAGAGGACCAGGACGACGAGCGCCATGGGCGTCATCGCGCCTGGTGAGCCGCCGTCCGGGCCGTAGAGGGTGATGCCGATCAGCAGCGCGCCGAGGACAGCGGCGCCGATGGACAGGGGCGTGGCAGCGGCCGACCAGGCGCTGCGCGCGGCGGCCCGATCTTCCGCGGCGACCGCACGGCGCGACGCTTGCCCGGCCGCGGTGAGGGCGGCATCCAGGCGACCGGCTACGCGTAGTTCCGCGGCGTGGTCCAGCACGGTGAGGGCCTGAGCGGTGAACTCCGCCCGGTCGGCCCGCACGGCGCGTTCCGCCTCGGACGCCGACTTGGCCGACAACCACGGTGCGACGATGCCCGAGAGGGCCAGCGCACCCGCCAGGATCGCTGCGGCGGCGGGCGAGATCGTGGCCAGCAGTGCGACGGCGGCGAGTGAGAGCACGAGGGCGACCGCGACCGGCACGAACGCGCGGACCACTACGGCGCCCAAGTCGTCGATGTCGCTGCCGATCCGGACCAGGAGATCTCCACGGCGAAGCGGCTTGCCCGACCGATCGCCGCCACTCGGCGACACCTCGGGTCGGCGCAGCCAGAAATCCGAGCGCGCCAGCGTCCGGTAGACCGTGGTTCGCGCTGTTGTCATAGCGCGCAGTGCGACGTCGTGCGTGGCGAGACGTTCCAGGTACCGGCACAAGCCACGGGAGATGCCGAGCGCGCGCACCGCCACCACAGCAATACTCAGATCGAGCACCGGCGGCATCTGCCATGCGCGGGCGATCAGCCAGGCCGCCAACGCGGCGAGCCCGAGCCCGCTGCCGAGCGCCAGCACGCCCCATCCGATCGCCACCGCGACCCGCCAACGGGACAATTCGAGCAGCGCCCACATCCGGCGCAGATCACCGGGCACCGTGGAACCGGCGGCACGCGAAACGGCCCGCGTCGCGCGTCCGCCGGTCCCACCCGTGTTCATCCCAGCACCTCCTCTCGCGAGGTGCGCAGGTCCGCGCGCACCTGCACGACATGATCGGCGGCGGCCAGCACGGTCGGGCGGTGGCCGACGACGACGACCGTCGCGCCCATACGGGCCCTGGCTTGGAGTGCGGCCAGTACGGTGGCTTCGGCGGCGGCGTCGAGGTGCGCGGTCGGCTCGTCCAGCAGCAGGATCGGGCGATCGGTGGCCAGCACCCTGGTCAGCGCGAGGCGTTGGCGTTGACCGAGCGACAGGCCGACGCCACCCGGGCCGACCACCGTGTTCCAGCGCTCGGGCAGGTCATCGAGCACGGCGTCGAAACCGGTTGCCAGACAGGCGGCTTCGAGATCATCCAGAACGCGCGCCGGGCCGCGTGCGGCGTGGTCCACCGTCCGCGCGCCGAGTAATTCGAGGTTGTCGCGCAATGTGCCGGGCACCAGCACCGGCCGCTGCGGCAGCCAAGCCACACGCGCCCACCACTGGTCCTGGTCCAGTTCGCGGACGTCCACCCCGTCGACGGTCACGGCACCTCGGTCGGGTGTGATCAGGCCCAGAATCGCCTGTATCGCGGTCGATTTACCGCTTCCATTGGGACCGGAGAGCACCGTGAGGGCACCGGGCCGCAAGATCGCCGACAGGCCCGCGGGCGCGAACCGGTCCCGCGCCTGGACCGACAGGTCGCGGAGTTCGACCGTGCCGGGGCACTCGGAGCCGCTGCGGCGAGCCGTCTGCACGGCTTCCTCCGGCAAGGCACAGCGGTCGCATGTACCGGCGCGCGTCGACTCGTCCGGCACCGCACCGACGAGCGCCATCCCCCGCACGCCCCGGCTGAGCAGCGACTCGACCGGCTCGCCGTCAGGCGCCGTCGCCGTGCCGGAGTCCTGGGGACTGCCGCGGCGAGCCGTCACCACGGCCTTCTCCGGCTCGGTGCGTCGACAATCGCATGTACCTGCGTGGGCCGACTCGTCCAGTGCGCCCACACCGGCGTGCGCCGCCGCGGGCCGCGCGCCGTGGCCGGGTAGCCGCTCGGTCGGCTCGGCGGGCGTGGACTCGAGGATCGCGAACGCTCGGTCCGCGGCCGCCATACCGTCCTGGGCGGCATGGAAACGTTCGCCCACCATGCGCAGCGGCAGATACACCTCCGGGGCGAGCACCAGCACCACCAAGCCCGCGTAAAGACTCATCTCACCGAAGACCAGTCGCAGCCCGATGGAGACCGCGATCAGTGCCACGCTCAGCGTGGCGAGCAACTCCAGCACCATGGAAGACAGAAAGGCGATGCGGAGCGCGCCCATGGTGCGCCGGCGCAGCGCGTCGCCGAGATCGCGAACACGGTGCCGCATGGTGCGCGCGGGTCCGGTCGAACCGCCCGTCCCGGTGTCGTTCCGCTGTCCCCGCGCAGTGGGCTCGGGTTCCGCGTCGCCGGTCTCCCTGCCGAGCGCACGCAGTGTCGGCATGCCCGCGAACAGATCGAGCATTTGGTCCGACAGCCGGGTGGTGGCCGCGAGCGTGGCTTCCGCCCGCCCCTGGGTCAGCAGCCCGATGAGGATCATGAAGATCGGGATGAGCGGCAAGGTGATCACCACGATCACACCGGAAGTCGCATCGTGGGCCGCGATGACCGCGAGCACGATCGGCGGAACCAGCACCGCCAGCAGCAGAGCGGGCAGGTAGCCTACGAGATATCCGCGCAACCCGGACAGGCCCGTGCCGACGACCACGGCCAATTCCGTTCGACGCGCGTCGAGTTCGCGAGGCGACAGCCGTGCGCCCGCATCGAGCACCGCGCCTTCCAGCTCCGCCACCACGCTCGCGCCCGCTCGGTGCGCCAGCCGGGACTGCGCCCACGTGGCGAGCACCCGGGCCGCGATCGCGACCGCGAGCACGACGAGTTCTACCGTCCACGCTCCGAGCGTGCGCGCACTCGGATCGGTGACCACCCCGGCGAGCACCCGCCCGATCAGCACCGCCGCGACCACGATCGCGCCGGTGACGACCAGCGACAGCGCCACGCTCAGCGCGAGGTAGCTGCGCGCCGAGCGGGCATAACGCCACAGGCGCGGATCGATCGGCGGGCGGGCCATGGCGTCAATCCTGCGCGACCCGCAGGGGCAGGCCGACGGGGGGCGGGATCTGCTCGACGGTGATCCGCTTGCGGAACACCCAGTACGTCCAGCCCTGGTACACCAGCACAACCGGCGTGGCCAGCGCCGCGGCCCAGCTCATCACCTTCAGCGTGTACGGCGTGGAGGACGCGTTGTAAACCGTCAGGTCGAACGCCGCATCGATCGTCGAGGGAAGCACCGCGGGGAACAGCGAACCGAACAGCAGCGCGGTCGCCGCCGCGACGGTCACCGTGGTGCCGATGAACGCCCATCCGTCGCGCTGCGCGAGATCGGCCGCCGCCGCCACGACCAGACCGAGCACGGCCAGCCCCAACGGAATCCAGGTCCAGCCGGTCCCGTAGGCCAGCTGGGTCCACAATCCGAATCCGCCGACGACGGCCACGGTCGGGATCAGCAGCAGCCGAGCGGTGCGTCGTGCGTCGTCGCGGACCTCGCCCGCGGTCTTGAGCACCAGGAACATCGCTCCGTGCAGCGCGAACAGCAGTCCGGTCGCCAGCCCGCCGAGCAGGGCGTAGGGCCCGAACAAGTCGGCGACCGAGCCCGCGAACTGCTTCTTCTCGTTCAGCGGGACACCGTGCACCACATTGGCGAACACCCAGCCCCACGCCAGCGCCGGAACCCAGGAGCCGATGCCGATGCCGATGTCGCAGCGGGCCCGCCAGCGCGGATCGTCGATCTTGCCGCGGTACTCGATGGCGCAGATCCGCAGGATCAACGCGACGAGCACCAGCAGCAACGCCAGGTAGAAGCCGGAGAACAGGCTGGCGTACCACTCCGGGAACGCCGCGAACATCGCGGCGCCCGCGGTGATCAACCAGACTTCGTTGGCGTCCCACACCGGCCCGATCGTGTTGAGCACCGCGCGCCTGCGCCGGTCGGACCCCTTGCCGAGGATCGGCATGAGCATGCCGACGCCGAAGTCGAAGCCCTCCAGCACGAAGTAGCCGGTGAACAGCACACCGATCAGGACGAACCAGAACTCTTGCAGACTCATCGCCGGCTCCTAGTAGGCGAACGAAAGTTGTTCGACGGCGGGCTCTTCGAGGCGGCGTTCGCCCGAAGTCGTATCCGTGTCGTGCGGCTCGGCGGCGGGCGCCGCCGGATCCGGTCCGTGGATCACGTACCGGCGCATCAGGAAGAACCACACGAACGCGAGCGCACCGTACAGCAGCGTGAAGGTGACCAGCGAGAACAGCACGACGCCTGGCGCGTGATCGGAGACGCCCTGCTGAACGGTGAGGCGCAGATTCGGGTCGCCGGTGGGGTTGGGCGCGACCACCCAGGGCTGCCGCCCCATCTCGGTGAACACCCACCCGGCGCTGTTGGCCAGAAACGGGGTAGGAATGGCCAGCAGGCTCAGCCAGGCGAACCAGCGCTGGTCCGGCACTCGTCCGCGGCGGGTCAGCCAGAGCCCGGCCAGCGCGAGCAGCACCGAACCCGCCGACAGCCCGATCATGGCCCGGAACGACCAGTAGGTGACGAACAGATTGGGCCGGTAGTCACCGACACCGAACTTCTCGTTGTAGGTCTTCTGCAGGTCGACGACGCCGTCCAGCGTCACACCGGTGAACTCACCCTTCGCCAGCCAGGGCAGCACATAGGGCACTTCGAGCACGTGCGTCACGCTGTCGCAGTTGTTGTGCGTGCCGACGGTCAGCACGGAGAAATCGGGGTCGAGGGCGGTGTGGCACAGCGATTCCGCCGAGGCCATCTTCATCGGCTGCTGCTCGAACATCAGCTTGCCCTGCACGTCGCCGGTGTAGACCAGAGCGGCCATCGCCGCGATCACCACGACGATGCCCGCACGCGCGGCGGGCCGCCACATCTCGCGCGCGTCAGCCGATTTCGCCTCGTCGCCACTGCGCGCGTTGCGCACCATCCACCAGCCGGCGATGCCGACGACGAAGGTGCCCGCCGTGAGGAAGGAGCCGGCCACCACGTGCGGGAAAGCCGCCAGCAAGGTGTTGTTGGTGAGCACCTTCACGATGCTCTCCAACTCCGCGCGACCGGTTTCCGGGTTGTAGCGGGCGCCGACCGGATGCTGCATGAACGAGTTGGCCGCGACGATGAAGTACGCCGAGGCGTTCACGCCGATCGCGACCATCCAAATCGCGCCGAGGTGCAGCAGTTTCGGCAGCCGCGTCCAGCCGAAGATCCACAGTCCGAGGAAGGTCGACTCCATGAAGAAGGCGATCAGCCCTTCCAGCGCGAGCGGGGCGCCGAACACGTCACCGACGAAGCGGGAGTACTCGCTCCAGTTCATGCCGAACTGGAACTCCTGCACGATGCCGGTCGCGACGCCGAGCGCGAAGTTGATCAGGAACAGCTTGCCGAAGAACTTGGTGAGCCGCAGCCAGTGCTGCTTGCCGGTGACGACCCATGCCGTCTGCATGGCAGCGACCAGCGGCGCGAGACCGATGGTCAGCGGCACCAGCAGGAAGTGGTAAACGGTGGTGATGCCGAACTGCCATCGGGAGATGTCCAAGGCGTTCAAGCCGGCCTCCTGCGTCTCTACGACATGTCGTAGTAAAGCCTACGCCGGAGCAGACCTCGAAAAATGAGTCCTGAGCCACGCCACAGGGCTGATATTGCCTGTTCGGCCTGTTTTCCGTGCTCATCACCGCCCCGTGCCCGCCCGAGTAGGACGGAGATCACGGAGCGGCGCCCATCACTCACCAGTCGCCGATTGCTCCCGCCCGCTCGATGCCGCGATCGACCAGCCCGATGATCTCTTCGGCGTTGTCCGGCGCGGACATCCGCAGCCCGTCCAGCGAATTCACCCGCGCCGCAAGCGAAATGCTCGACAGCATCCAGATGCTGTCGCAGGTGAGCAGGTCGGCTGTGAACAGCGAGTCGTAGCGGCATTGCCAGCCCGCCTTCTCGGCTTCGGCGAACAGCGTGCGCTGGGTGACGCCGGGCAGCACGCCGTTCTTCGCGGGCGGCGTGATCAGCTGCTTGTCGCGGGCGATCACCACGGTGGATCGCGGCCCCTCCAGCACCCGGTTCTCCGTGCTGGTGAAGATCACGTCCTCCGCGCCCATCCGCGCGGCGAACCGCAGGGCGGCCATATTGGTGGCATAGGACAGCGTCTTGGCACCGAGCAGTTGCCATGGCGCCGCTTGCGCGAGGTCGATCGAGATGCCCCGCGACAGGCTCACCACGGCGACGCCCTCGGTGCGGGCCTTCTCGACGCGCTCGGGCACCGGCACCACGAGCACGAAAGCGGTCGGCACGGGCACGGCGGCGGCGAGGTCACCGGTCTTGACCTTGTCGGGCGTGGCGGCCAGCTCGGAGTCGCGCCCGCGGGTGAGCACCAGCCGCATCACGCCTTCACGCTCGCTGCCCCACTCCTTGGCGGCGGTCTCCACCGCCTCGCGCCATTTGCCCAGCTCCGGCTCGGGCAGATCGAGCGCCTGGGCGGAGCGGCGCAATCTGCCTAGATGAAATTCGATCGCACACGCGACGCCCGCGCGCACGAGCACCGTTTCGAAGACACCATCGCCACGCAATACGCCAATATCGTCCGCAAACAACAACGGCGCATCCGCATCCCGGACCGCGCCATCGAGAGTTACCAGAACTCGATCCACCATGCGACGAGCGTAGGCGGTGTGAGCGGACAATGCCTATGTCACGGCCGCTTTTGCCAGACCTTTTGTGCAGCCGCCCCACGAGCCCCGCTGTAATGCTCGGACAATGCCGATCGGCTATGCCGTTCTGCGGCGCCCTGGCCCGGTTCGCGCACCGCCGGGCGGGCCCGCCTAGAGTGGGAGAGGTGTCCGTGGTCGTTGCGCCCAGCCCCATCCTCAGTGTGTCGGGAGCCGTCGCGGGAGCGGCGGGTTCGCCCGACGCCGCCGTCGCGTGGCACTACGGCGATCCGTTCGGCGAGCAGCGCGCCGCGGTGCAGCGCGCCGCGATCGTCGACCGGTCGCACCGATTCGTGCTGCGCATCACCGGGGCGGAGCGGCTCTCCTGGTTGCACACCATCTCCAGTCAGCATGTCGCCGCCCTCGGCGACGGGCAGTCCGCCGAGAACCTCGACCTGGATCTGAACGGCCGGGTCCAGCATCACTTCGTGCTCACCGAACTGGACGGCGCCGTCTGGATCGATACCGAAGCCGAGCGCGGACCCGACCTGCTGGCGTTCCTGCAGAAGATGGTCTTCTGGGCCGATGCCAAACCCGAAGCCGCCGACCACGCGGTACTCAGCCTGCTCGGCCCCGGAGTGGCAGGCCTGGCCGAAACACTCGGCATCACCGCCCTTCCCGGCGTGTACGAGGCGACGCCGCTGCCCAGCGGCGGATTCCTGCGCAGGATGCCGTGGCCGACGGCCGACTCCTTCGACTTGGTCGTCCCGCGCGATCAGCTGACCGGCCTGTGGGACCGGCTCACCGCGGCGGGCGCCGTTCCCGCCGGAATGTGGGCGTTCGAGGCATTGCGCGTCGCGGCCGTCCGTCCGCGGATCGGACTGGACACCGACGAGCGGACCATCCCGCACGAGGCACGCTGGATCGGCGGCGTCGCTGAACACGGAGCCGTCCACCTGGACAAGGGCTGCTACCGCGGCCAGGAGACGGTGGCCAGGGTGCACAACCTCGGCAAGCCGCCGCGGCACCTGTTGCTGCTGCACCTGGACGGCTCTGCGGACGAGCGCCCGGTCATCGGCGACGACGTCACCGCCGGCGGCCGCGCGGTCGGCAGGCTCGGCACGGTCGTCGACCACTTCGAACTCGGCCCGATCGCCCTCGCGCTGGTCAAGCGCGCGGTTCCGGCCGACACCGCGCTGGTCGCCGGCCCGGTCGCGGCGTCCATCGATCCCGATTCGGTGCCCGCCGACGACGAACCGCAAGCGGGCCGGCTCGCGGTCGACCGGCTGCGTGGGCGCTGACCTGTTGACCGGCCACCGGCAGGCGGGACGTGTTCCTCAGCCGACATCCGCACTCTTGCTCAGCGCCGAGCTCCCCATTGGTGACGAGAGGAGCGCCGTTCATGCGCGTCGGTGATTCCGGAGAGGTGCTCGCGGCGTGCGTCGTACACGCCGATATCGAGGTACCGGGAAGGGTCGGTCGCAGCGCCATCGACAAGCGCCCGGCGGCGGGACGAGTCGCGGTACGCGCCCTCGGCTTGGACGGCGATCACGTCTGCAACACCAAGGATCACGGTGGCGTGGACCAGGCCGTCTACGCCTACGCCGACGAGGACGCCCGCCGCTGGGGCACGGAGCTCGGCCGGGAACTGCCCGCGGGCTGGTTCGGCGAAAACCTGCGCGTGCGTGGCCTTCCGGTCAGCGACTCGGTGATCGGCGCGCGCTGGGCGGTCGGTGACACCGTGCTGGAGGTGACCGCTCCGCGCGTGCCGTGCGCCACGTTCCAGCACTGGAGCGGCGAGCAGCAGTGGGTCAAACGGTTCGCACTGCGCAGCGATACCGGCGCCTATCTGCGGGTGCTCACCGAGGGCACGATCGCGGCGGGCGACCGGATCTCGGTGGTGCACGTCCCCGGGCACGGCATCACGGTCCGCGATCTGTTCACCGGCACCGATCCGGATCTGCTGGCGATCCTGCTCGCCGACGAGCCGACCATCTCCGCCGCCGTGCGCATGCAAGTGGAACGGCACGCGCGCAGGCATGGCAACGCCGTGCGCGCCACCGCGCACCGGCACGCGACGACGAGCACCGACGACATCGGCACGGGAGCGAAATCGTGAGTGTGGAACTGGTCGAAGTGGTCCGCTCGGGCTTCCGGGAATGCGTGCACCGCGGCTCGGTGGTGGTGCTCGACGCCGCGGGCGAGCCCACCCTCGAACTCGGCGAAGTGCACCTGCCGATCTTCCCGCGCTCGACGAACAAGCCGATGCAGGCGATCACCCTGCTGCGCAACGGTTTCCAGCCGGTCGATGACGCCGAACTGGCGATCGCCACCGCCTCGCACTACGGCGAACCCGACCATGTCGCGCTGGTGCGCAGGCTGCTGGACCGGTTCGGCCTGCCCGAATCCGCCCTGGCCTGCCCGGCCGATCTGCCGTACGACGAGGGCGCCCGCACCGCGCTGCTGTCCGGCGGAGGACAACCCCTCCCCATCTACATGAACTGCTCGGGCAAGCACGCGGCGATGCTCGCGACCTGCGCGATCAACGGCTGGCCGACCGAGGGCTACCAGGACCGGGCGCATCCGCTGCAGCGCGCGGTGATCGCGACCGTGGCCGACCTGACCGGCGAGCCGGAAGCCGATCTGGGCATCGACGGCTGCGGATTGCCGATCATCCCGGTCTCACTCGTCAACCTCGCGCGGGTGTTCTCGACCATCGCGACGGCCGAGCCGGGGAGCCCGGAACGCCGGGTCGCCAACGCGGTGCGCGCGCATCCGCGAGTGATTTCCGGCACGAACGCGCCCGATCTGCTGACCATGCTGGCCACTCCCGGGCTGGTGTGCAAGATCGGCGCGGATGGTGTGCACGCGGGCGCGCTGCCGGACGGATCGGCTTTCGCGTACAAGATCGAAGACGGTCACGATCGCGCGCGAATGCCGCTGACGCTGGCGATTCTGCACCGAATGGGAATCGAGTGGACCGATGCGCACGCGGAGCTGGCGGCCCCCGCGGTTCTGGGCGGGGGTATCCGAGTCGGTGTGATTCGTGCTATACCCGGGGTCGTCTAGATATTCCACGGCAGGGCGACAAGCGGGCAAACGGCACCGGTTCCGGAGTTCTTCACCCACTCCTGGAAGCGAGACCGCCGGACACACGCTAAAGTGTCTGTCAGGAAGAGTATTAATTCGAACGGGGCCGCCACCAAACCCCAGGCCGCCCCGCTGTGACGCGAGGGGGTCAGCCATGGGCCGTGGCCGGGCTAAGGCAAAGCAGACCAAGGTCGCACGCGAGCTGAAGTACAGCTCGCCCACGACCGACTTCGCGAGCCTTCAGCGCGAGCTTTCGGGAAGCCCCAACTCCCAGCGGAGTGGTGGTGTGCTGTCCGATGAGCACGACGCGGACGACTCCTTGTCCCGCTGGGACGAGGACGACTACGACGACTGGCGCCGCTGACTCGGATTTACGTCTGAAGGGGGAGGCCGACGGGCCTCCCCCTTCGATCGTTGTCGCGGGTTGACGTCTCTGGCGCCGAAAAGGCTTGCAACACACCGGAGTCCCGCATCGTACGTAGATGCGGGACTCTCACGTGTCTTCACCGCGAATCAGAACCGCGGATGCTCACCGACCAGGACGGCGCGCGCGGCGTCGGCGTCCTTGGCCTTCTTGACCGTGCCCAGCGTCCAGCACTCGATGTGCCGTGCGGTCAGCACCGCCAGCGCCCGGTCCACATCCTCGGGAGCGACGACGGCGACCATGCCGACGCCCATGTTGAACGTCTTCTCCATTTCGGGCCGCTCGACTCGGCCGCGCTGGGCGATCATCTTGAACACCGGCGCCGGGTTCCAGGTGCCTCGGTCCAGCTCGGCCACAATGCCCGCGGGTAGCACCCGGGCCAGATTGGCCGCCAGTCCACCACCGGTGACGTGGGCGAAGGTGCGCACATCGGTTTCGGCGATCAGCGCGAGGCAGTCCTTGGCGTAGATCCTGGTCGGCTCGAGCAGTTCCTCGCCCAGGGTGCGGCCGAATTCCTCGACGTGGCCGGTGAGCGACATGCGATCGATCTCGAGCAGCACCTTGCGGGCCAGGCTGTAGCCGTTGGAGTGCAGTCCGGAGGACCCCATGGCGATCACCACGTCGCCGGGACGGACCCGGTCGGGTCCGAGCACCGCGTCGGCTTCGACCACGCCGATGCCGGTGGCGGACAGGTCGTAGTCGTCCGGATCCATCAGCCCGGGATGCTCGGCGGTCTCGCCGCCGAGCAGCGCGCACCCGGCGCGCACACAGCCCTCGGCGATGCCGGACACGAGTTCGGCGACCTTCTCCGGGACGACCTTGCCGATGGCGATGTAGTCCTGGAGGAACAGCGGCTCCGCGCCGCAGACCACGAGATCGTCCACCACCATGGCCACCAGGTCGAGGCCGACGGTGTCGTGTTTGTCCATCGCCTGGGCCACCGCGATCTTGGTGCCGACGCCGTCGGTGGAGGCCGCCAGCAACGGTTCCCGGTAGCCGCCCTTCAGCGCGAACAGCCCGGCGAAGCCGCCGAGGCCGCCTTGGACCTCGGGCCGGGTCGCCTTCTTCGCCAATGGCCCGAACAACTCGACTGCGCGGTCACCTGCCTCGATGTCCACGCCTGCCGCGGCGTACGAAGCACCACCACTGGGGGTCTGTTCAGTCATTTTCGGGGAAAGCTCCAAACCGAATCGGCGGATAGATGCCTGCTCACGCTACCGGAGCCGGGTAACGACCCCGCACCGGTGTTGGCTCGCCCTCTTGACAATAGGGCAGAGCCAACCGTAAAGCGGACGATCAGTCCGTCTCGTCGCCATCGAACTCCGCGGCCCGCACCCGGCGGTGGCGTTGCCGCACCGGATCCGGTACCGGCACTGCGGCGACCAAGCGGCGGGTGTACTCCTCCCGTGGGGCGCGCAGGATGCGATTCCGATCGCCCGCTTCCACCACCGCACCGTCGCGCAGCACCACGATCCGGTCGGCGAGCTGGTCGACCACGGCCAGGTCGTGGCTGATGAACAGGCAGGCCCAGCCGCACTCGCGCTGTAGCTGACCGAACAACTCCAGCACCGCGGCCTGCACCGAGACGTCCAGCGCGCTGGTCGGCTCGTCGGCGACCAGCAGGTCAGGGTCGAGCACCAGCGCGCGGGCGAGGCTGGCGCGCTGACGCTGCCCGCCGGACAACTCGTGCGGGTACCGGCGTTCGACGCCGGCGGGCAACCGCACGTCGTCGAGTAGCAAGCGAACCCTGGCGCGAATCTCCGCCGAGCTGCCCGCCTTGTGCACGAGCAGCGGTTCGGACACGCACTCGCCCACGGTGAGCCGGGGATTCAGCGAACTGGCCGGGTCCTGGAAGACGAATCCGAAGCGCCGCCGAATCGGTCGCAGCTCGCGCTGTGACAATCCCACGATGTCCTGCCCGCGCACTCGCACCGTCCCGGAGGTGGGCCGTTGCAGTGCCGCGACGCAGCGGCCGATGGTCGACTTGCCCGAGCCGGACTCACCGACCAGGCCGAGCGTCTCGCCGGGACCGATGCGCAGACTCACGCCGTCGACAGCGCGGAAACGCGGCCGGCCGAACGGGCCGGGAAATTCGACCACCAGATCACGGACCTCGAGTACCGGTTCGCCCTCGGTCGCGGCACTGTCGGGCGGGCCGTGCTCGATCTGCTCGGTACCCAGGTGCGGGACCGCGGCAAGCAGGGCGCGGGTGTAGTCCGCCGTGGGACGGGCGAACAGTTCATCCACCGGCGCCTGCTCGACCACGGCTCCGTCGCGCATCACCACCACGCGGTCGGCGATGTCGGCGACCACGCCCATGTTGTGGGTGATCAGCACGATCGCGCTGCCGATCCGGTCGCGCAGGTCCCGCAGCAGGGCGAGGATCTCGGCCTGCACCGTGACGTCCAGCGCCGTGGTCGGCTCGTCGGCGATGATCACCTTCGGCTCGCAGGCGATGGCGATGGCGATCACCACGCGTTGTTTCTGCCCGCCGGAGAGCTGATGCGGGTAGTAGTCCACCCGGTGCTCCGGATCGGGCAACCCGACCAGGCGCAGGAGTTCCACCGCCCGCGCCTTGGCCGCCTTCTTGGTCAGGTCGGCGTGGGCGCGCAGCGCCTCGCCGATCTGGAAGCCGACGGTGAACAGTGGGTCCAGGGCCAGGCCTGGTTCCTGGAACACCATCGAGATCGCGCCGCCGCGCAATGCGGTGAGCTGCTTCTCGTTCATCGTGGTGACCTGCTCGGTCCCCAGGGTGACCAGGCCGCGCACCGTGGCCGTCTCCGGCAGCAAGCCCATCGCGGTGCGTGAGCTCACGGACTTGCCCGAACCCGACTCCCCGACGATGGCCAGCACTTCGCCGGGGTAGACCTCGTAGGAGACATCGGTGACCGCGTGCACCGGCCCCGCGTCGGTGGCGAAGGTGACCGACAACGATTCGATGGACATGGCGGGGCGGCCCCGCTCCGTCGCGGAGGACTCAGGCATCGGTCGCGTTCTTGCCGCCGCCGTCCGGTCCGGCCACCGCCGCGGCGCGGCGGGTGCGCAGGACCGGGTTCAGCACTTCGTTGAGGCTTTCACCGACCAAGGTCATGCCGAGCACGACGAGCACGATGGCGACACCGGGGAAGATGCCCGTCCACCAGATGCCGTTGGACACGTCCGGCAGCGCTTTGTTCAGATCGAAACCCCATTCCGCGGCCTGGGTCGGTTCGATGCCGAAACCGAGGAAACCCAGGCCGGCCAGGGTGAGGATGGCTTCCGACCCGTTGAGCGTGATGATCACCGGCAGCGATTGAGTGACATTGGCCAGAATGTGCCGGAACAGGATTCGCGTGGTCGACGCGCCGGTTACCCGCGCCGCGTCGACGTACGGCTCCTGCTTCACGGCCACGGTCGCGTTGCGCACCACCCGGAAGTACTGCGGGACGAAGACCGCCGTGATAGCCACCGCCGCGGACAGCACACCGCCAAGGCTGGTCGAGCGACCGCCCGCGACCACGATGGACACCACGATCGCCAGCAACAGTGTCGGGAACGCGTACATCGCGTCCATGAACAGCACGAGCAACCGGTCCGGCCACCGGCCGACGTAGCCGGACAGCAATCCGAGCGGTATCCCGATCAGCAGCGAGAGCAGCAGGGAGATCGTGATCACCCACAGGGCTGTCCGCGCGCCATAGATCACCCGGGAGAACACGTCTTCCCCGCGCACCGAGGTGCCGAACCAATGCTCGGCCGAGGGTGCTTGCTGGCGAACGAAATCGACGCCGTCGGCGGCACTCTGGGCGAATCCGTACGGTGCGATCAGCGGAGCGAAGAGTGCGGCGACCACGAAGACACCGACCAGAGCCAGTCCGAGGACCAGCGTCGCACGCTGCAAACCGGAGGTCATCGAGAACAACCGGAGGCCGGGTACACCACGCCGCGCCGCGGGTGGCGTGACCAGGGTTTCGTTCAGCAGTTCCGGAGCCGTCATCAGAACCTCACCCTCGGATCGATCAGCGCCACCAGGACATCGACCAGGAAGCTCATCACCGCCACGATGAGCGCGATGAACGCGACGATGCCCTGCACGGCGATGAAGTCGCGCGCCGAGAGGTATTGCGCGAATTGATAGCCGAGGCCTTTCCACTCGAACGTGGTCTCGGTGAGCACCGAGGCGCCGAGCATCATGGCGATCTGCATGCCCATCACCGTGACGATCGGGATCAGCGCGTTGCGGAAGGCGTGCCGCCCGGTCACCACGCGGCGGGACAAGCCACGGGCCCGTGCCGCGTCCACGTAGTCGGCGCGGAGGGTCTGGATCAGGTTGATCCGCACCAGCCGCAAGAAGATGCCCGCGGTGAGCAAGCCGAGCGCGATGGCGGGCAGCACGGCGTGTTCCAGCACGTCGAGCAGGTATCCGGCGTCGCCGTAGAGGATCGCGTCGATCACCATGATGTTGGTCTTCGGCGAGACGTGTTGCAGCCGCAGTTCCACGTTGGTGCTCGCCCGGCCCGCCACCGGCAGCCAGCCGAGTCGCACCGCGAACACCAGCTTCAGCAGCAGGCCGACGAAGAACACGGGCGCGGCGTAGAACAAGATGGCCAGCAACCGCAGCGTGGTGTCGGCGGCCGAATCCCGCCGGGTGGCAGCGTACCTGCCCAGCGGGACGCCGATCGCCAACGCGACCACCAGCGCCCAGCACACCAGTTCCAGCGAGGCGGCGCCGTAGGTCGCCACCACCTCGCTGATCTCCCGATTGTCCTGGGAGCGACCGAGATCCCCGTGCAGAAGCCCGGACAGATAGTCCCAGTACTGGGTCAGGATCGGCCGGTTCAGCCCGGCCGCCTCCTTGCGCGCCTCGATCTGTTCCTGGGTCATGCGTCCGCCCATCGCGGCGCTGATCGGGTCGCCGACCACGCGCATCAGGAAGAACACGACCGTGACCAGGATCCACGCAGTCACCGGGATCAGCATCAGGCGGACGCCGAGGTAGCGCAGCAACGCGCCGTGGCGAGAATCGTCGCCACGGTTGCCGGTTCGCCGCAGGGCGAAGGGCCGGGCCCGGGCGGGTGGCGGCGCGATGTCCGCCGATGTGGTCGCCCCGGGCCCGGCCGTGTCGCCGGAACTCACTTGCTCAGCACCGTATAGCGGAACTTGAACGATGCGTCGAGCGTCTGTTCCACGCCCTGCACGCCGGTGGCCGAAACCGCGATCTGCTTGCCGGACAGCAGCGGAACGATCGGCAGGAAGTTCTGCGCGAGATCACGCTGCACCTGCTGGATCTGCGCGAGCCGCTTGTCCTTGTCGGGCTGGGTCGCCTGGGCGATCAGCTGGGCGGAGATGCCGGGGTCTTCGAAATGCGACTGCAGGAAGTTGTTCGGGCCGAAGAACGGGGAAAGGTAGTTGTCCGGGTCCGGGAAGTCCGGGAACCAGCCGAATTGGAAGAGCGGGTAGCCATCACGGGCGCGTTCTCGCTGGTAGGTCACCCATTCGGTGGATTGGAGATCGACCTTGAACAAACCCGTGGCCTCCAGTTGCGACTTGATCGCCGCGTACTCCTCGGAGCTGCTGGAGCCGTAGTGGTCGGGGTTGTACTGGAGATTCAGCTCGACCGGCGTCGTGACCCCCGCGTCGGCGAGGAACTTCGCCGCCTGGTCCTTGTTCGGCTGGGCGCCGTAGATGTCCTTGAACGGCTCGGCCGCGCCCGGCATGCCCTGCGGCACGGACGAATACGCGGGCAGGTAGGTCTTCTTGTAGACGCCGTCGGCGAGCGCGGCACGGTCGACGGTGGCCGCGACGGCCTTGCGCACGGCCAGTTTCTGCGCGGGCGTGCCACCCGGCATGGTGTTCAGATTGAAGACGATGTAGCGGAGTTCCCCGCCGGGGCCCTCGTGCACGGCGACCTTGCCGTCGTTGCGCAGCGACTCGATGTCGGTGGGCGTGAACGACCGATATCCGACGTCGAGCGAACCGTTCTGCAGGTCGAGCTTCATGTTGTCGGTGGTGGCGTAGTACTTGGTGGACACCGTCTCGGTCTTCGGCTTGCCGAGGATGCCGTTGTAGTCGGCGAACGCCTGGTACTCGACGAGTTTGTTCTTGTCGTAACTGGCGATGGCGTACGGGCCGGAGTAGCCCTTGGCCTTCACCACGTCCTCGTCCGGCATCACCCTGTCCGGCGCGTACACCTTCTCGTCGACGATCGGCCCGGCCTGAGTGGGCAGGATCGCGGGGAAGGTCTGATCGTCGGCCACCTTCAACGTGAACGCGACGGTGCGCGGGTCCACGACGTCGGTCTTCTCCAGGTTGCCGAGCAGCGAGGCGGGACCGTTCGGGTCGTTGATCCGCAGCATCCGGTCGAAGGAGAACTTCACGCTGGTCGCGGTCAGCGGGTTGCCGTTGGCGAACTTCAGGCCGTCTTTCAACGTGCAGGTATACACCGTGGGCGCGGTGAACTCGCACTTCTGGGCCGCGTCCGGCTTCGGCGTCGCGTCACCGGGTGCGAAGTTGAGCAGGTACTGATAGATCTGCGTCTCGGCGACCAGCGACCCGTTGTCGTAGGCGGCCGCGGGATCGAGCGAGAAGATCTTGTCGGTGGTGCCCGCCACCAAGCCGCCGCCGTCACCGCCCTCCCCGGTTCGCCCGGAACCGCATCCCGCCAGCACCGAACCCGCCAATGCCAGCAGGCCGACGGCCGCGATGGTTCGCGTCCCGATCCGTCGCCCCAACCTCGAATTCCTCATCACGGCCCCACTTCTCGAGCGCCGCACGCGTTGCCCTGGATCGCAGGCCCGGTGCGGACACGGGTGAACTTCCGATCTGATCGGCACCGTACCTACGAAGCATTTTCGGCACGTTACGTTTTCGAAGAAAATCCGCGGCGCTCTCAGCAGGCGTTATGCGCCGCGACTACAACCGCGGGGAAAAACCGGTCGTACGTCCAGAATTGCCGGACGGTGCGCGGCGTGATGTCTCGAGCACGCCACACCACGGCGTGCGACAGCAACCGACCGTACCCACAAACGCATCGGTGGAAACCGTTACGCGCCGAAGCGATCGGCCGTACGGCGATTACCGAGAGTCGGTGACCGCCCGGCGCACACGATCAGCGATTCACGGACGGCTCAGCGCGCTCGCATTCGCGTTCTCGCCCAGCAGCGCCGCTTCGGTCTGGCCGGTGAGCATGCCCTCGAGCACGTTCTTCCCGATCGCGGCCTCGGTGGGCAGCGGGATCGGATAGTTGCCGTCGAAGCACGCGGCGCACAGCCGCGAGCGCGGCTGTTCGGTGGCGGCGATCATGCCGTCGAGCGAGATGTAGCCGAGGGTATCGGCGCCGATCGACCGGCGCACGCCCTCGACCATGTCCGCGACGTCGCCCTCGGTGCCCGCTCCGTTGGCGATCAGTTCCGCCCGCGAGGCGAAGTCGATGCCGTAGAAGCAGGGCCACTTCACCGGCGGCGAGGCGATCCGCACGTGGATCTCCAACGCGCCCGCCTCGCGCAACATCCGGATCAGCGCGCGCTGGGTGTTGCCGCGCACGATCGAGTCGTCCACGACGATCAGGCGCTTGCCGCGGATGACCTCGCGCAGCGGATTGAGCTTGAGCCGGATGCCGAGCTGACGGATGGTCTGGCTGGGCTGGATGAACGTGCGGCCGACGTAGGCGTTCTTCATCAGGCCCTGGCCGTAGGGCACGCCCGACCCCTGCGCGTAACCGACGGCAGCCGGTGTGCCGGATTCGGGAACCGGGATCACCAGGTCGGCGTCGACCGGGTGCTCCTTCGCCAGGCGACGGCCGATCTCCACCCGGGTGGCGTGCACCGACCGGCCCGCGATGGTGCTGTCCGGCCGCGCCAGGTACACGTATTCGAAGACGCAGCCCTTGGGCTCGGGGTTGGCGAAGCGCATCGAGCGCACGCCGTCGGCATCGATCGCCAGCAATTCGCCGGGTTCGATCTCGCGGACGAAGGCGGCGCCGACGATGTCCAGCGCGGCGGTCTCACTGGCAACGACCCAGCCACGATCCAGCCTGCCCAGGCACAGCGGGCGCACGCCGTGCGGGTCGCGCGCGGCGTAGAGGGTGTGCTCGTCCATGAAGGTCAGGCAGAACGCGCCCTTCAGGGTGGGCAGCAGTTCCATCGCGGCCCGCTCGATGCTGGAGTCGGCGGCGGCGTGCGCGAGCAGCGCGGTGACCACGTCGGAGTCGGAGGTCGCCGCGGCGGGCTGCGGCCGCCCGCCCCGGACGGAGGCGAGCAGGCCGAGTTCCCTTGCCCGACCTGCCAATTCGGCGGTGTTGACCAGATTGCCGTTGTGCCCCAAGGCAAGTCCGGAGCCCACTGCGGTGGTGCGGAAGATGGGCTGAGCGTTCTCCCAGGTCACCCCGCCCGTGGTGGAGTAGCGACAGTGACCGACGGCGATGTGACCCGGCATGGCCGCCAGCGTCTGCTCGTCGAACACCTGGCTGACCAGACCGAGATCCTTGAACACGAGGATCTGCGAGCCGTCCGACACCGCGATGCCCGCCGCCTCCTGTCCGCGGTGCTGCAGAGCATAAAGCCCGTAATACGTGAGTTTCGCCACTTCTTCGCTCGGCGCCCAGACTCCGAAGACTCCGCACTCCTCGCGCGGCTCGTTCTCGTCGACGTCCGGGGTGGGACACGAGGTGGCGGAAATGCTCTGGACCGGCAGTTCGGCGTTGGTCACCGTTTGCTCCCTGTTCGGGCGGGCTGGGGGCAGATTTCATTCTACGGATGCCACGGCGGTGCCCGCGCACCGCCGCCGCATCCGAGCAGCAATTCCAGGTGAGCGAAGCGGGGTTGCCGCGGGGCCGTCGACTGTTACGGTGCGGACCGTGACGACTACGGACGACGCGAGCACGTCGGGACCGGCGCGCAGGCCATGGCCTCGGATGGTGCTGTTTCCCGTCGCGGTGCTGAGCCTGCTCACCGCCCTGCTGGGCATCATGTACCTCGACTATGTCGTCGACCCGGAGCAGAACCTGCACGACTTCCCGATCGCGCTGGTGAACCAGGATGTCGGCGACACCATCGGCAGCGGGAGCACCCAGCAGAAGGTCAATTTCGGCGACCAGATCACCCGGGCGCTGGCCGACAGGGTGCCCTCGGACAAAGTCGACCTGCGGGTGCTCAGCATCAACGAGTCCGAGCGGCAGATGCAGTCCGGGCAGGTCTACGGCGCGATCGTCATCCCGAGCGATTTCAGCAAGCAGCTCGGCAATCTGGGTGTGGGCAGTGTCATACCGGGTGACATCCCGCGCCCGATCATCACGGTCCAGACCAACCCGCGCACCGGAGCGTTCGGCACCCAGATCGTGCTGCGGGTCGGAAACGAGGCGCTGACCGAGGTGAACAAACAGGTCGGCAAGCAGCTGCTCGACCAAGTGAACGCGCAGCTCGCCCCACGTCCCGGCGGTCCGCCCTCGCCCGAGCTGACCGGCGCGACCAGGGTCGCGCTGGCGTCGCCGATCGAGGTGGTGCAGCAGCAGTACCACCCGCTGCCGCACGGCAGCGGCCAGGGCCTGACCGCGTTCTTCTACTCCCTGTTGCTGCTGCTGGCCGGTGTGGTCGGCGCGATGGTCATCCACACCATGATCGATGCGCAGCTCGGGTTCGTGCCCACCGAATACGGCCCCTGGTACGTGCACTACCCGCCCACGCCGATCTCGCGGTTCAGGACGCTGCTGATCAAGTGGGGTGTGTTCGTGCTGGCGGCGAACATCGTCGCGGCGGTGTTTCTCGTCGTGGGGAAACTGCTGGACATGCCGATCGGCAATCCGCTCGCCCTGTACCTCTACAGCGCGCTCGCCATGATCGCCGTCGGCATCACCGGGCTGTCCATGCTCGCGGCGATCGGCTCGGCGGGCCTGCTGGTGAACCTCATCCTGTTCGTCATCCTCGGCTTGCCGTCCTCCGGCGGCACCGTGCCGATCGAGGCGACACCGAGGTACTTCGGCTGGCTGGCTTCCTTCGAACCCATGCACCAGGTCTTCCTGGGAGTGCGGTCGATCCTGTACTTCGACGCGAATTTCGAGGCGGGGCTCACGCGCGGCGTGTGGATGGCGGTCCTCGGGCTCGCGATCGGACTGATCTTCGGCGCGTCGGTCACCCGCTTCTACGACCGCAAGGGGCTGGAGCGCCGCAACATCGTCCGGGCGTGAACCGGCCGCGGAAGGATCGCGAGGCGACTTCGGACTAGTCGAGGACCCCGATCCGGCCGCCGCTTCGAGGGCGGCCGCCGGGGACGCGTTCCGGCTCATCGAAGTCATATCCCACCCAGCGGTTCCGGTTGGTCCAGCCGACCAGGTCATAGCGCCAGCGGAACGGACGCACACGCGCGACCGTGTTGAACAGCACGGCGCCGAGCGCGGCGTAGTCGTCGTGCGCGGACAGCAACGCGCGCTGTGCGCGCGGCGAGGCTCGAAGGAAGGACTCGAACATCGCGATCGACTGGTCGGTGGTGAGCCGGCCCAGGCCCCACAGCCCGCGCATCCGCATCCAGTAGACCAGCCGAGCCCGCCAACCATAGTTCGGCGACCGGATCACGCTCGTCGCATACCGCGTCGACCGCGGTGTCCACCAGCGCCAGCGCATCGCCCACGCTGTAACTGGTGGTCGGGTGCATCATGCCGCCACACGAGCCGAACGGGATCACCCTGCCCATCCCGTTCTTCGGTGGCGGCTGATCCAGCGGATAGTGCGGAGCCTCACTCGGCTCCGCACCGGTGACACGGATGCCGTTGGCGGCGAGCCGAGTCCGCAAACGCTTGCGAAGTTCACGCTGGGGCATTCCGCCGCGCAGGCCGAGGCTGGTCTCTTCGAAGACCACCGTGCCGTCACCCACCGGCACCGCATACAGGAACGACGGCGGCTCGTCCGGGCCCGCGCCGTTGCCCGGCCGCCAATCCAGCAACAGTCCTCCACCATCGGACAGCATCGGCGCCGCGGTCTCGGCGGACACGAAGATGCCGTGCGCGCTGACCGCGCGGCGTTGTCTGACCGGTGGGAGCCCGCGGGCATCGAAAACCACCGCGGCGCGGACGATCCTGCCGTCGGCGAGTTCGACTTCGTGTGCGTCCACCCGAGTAGCCCGGCCTGCGATCACAGTGGCGTCGTCGAGCGGCAGCGCATCGCGCAGTCCCGGCTTGGACAGCACGCAGTACGGTCGTGCGATCCGGTGCTCGGTGCTCGTCCAAGCCGTCATGGTCTCCATACGGGCGGCGATTACGCTGGACGGCAGCCACTTGGGCAGTTCGTCTATCCAGCATGCATACGTCGGCGACCACAACCGCTCGGGCTTCGGATCGATCGCTGTGACGAACAATCCGGCACGCATAGCACGATGCGCCAATGCACGGCCGGTCGGGCCGAGTCCAACCACACAAACGTCTATTTCCAAGCCCACCAGCGCAGTATGTCCAAGATCGAACTGAACGCCGACTGGAAAATCTGCCCACACCTGGGCATATGCGACAGACGCGCGCTGGGGTGCACTGAACCATCGGTCCGGTTGCGCAGCGGTCGTCAGTCGACCCGGACGATCGGCAGCCAGTGCGCGATCTCGGCCGCGCGGGTGCCGGAGGCGCGCACCGCACCGGAGTCGAGGGCGTCGTCGAACTCGAGCTGTCCCGTGGCCAGCAGCAGCCAGGTGCGCGGGTCGGTCTCTACGACGTTCGGTGGCGTGCCCCTGGTGTGCCGCGGGCCCTCGACGCACTGCACCGCGACGAACGGCGGCACCCGGAGCTCGACCGAGTGCCCGGGTGCGGAGGCCGTCAGCGAGCGCGCCGTGGTCCGCACCGCGGCCGCGAGTTCGGCGCGGGCGGGCGCGCCGACCGACTCGTCGCGCAACCACTCGCTCACCACCGCCACCGCTGCCCGCGTCTGCGCGGGGTCGACCGTGCCTCGTCCTGCCACCTGCCCGACCCTACTTCCCGCTCCGCTCGCCTCGCGCACACGATCGACCCCAACCCTTCTTCGGCGCGGACGGTCGACACGACGGTGCAGGCGCGGCTTCAGGCACGGCCGCGGTCCGGTGCCGGGCGTCAGCCGCCCGGTCAACGGGGTCGCGGTATGCCCGAAGCCGCATTTGTGAATTCATCCACAGTTGTCCCGAGGTCCGACCGCGTCCCCGGCATCCCGCGCGCGGAACCCTGCAAGCGGCGGGCCAGGCGCGGAGCGATCGCTCCGCCCGCGTTCATGGCGAGGTGCAGCAGCGCGGGGGCGGCGGTGCCCCCGGTGCGGCGGCGCAGCAAACCGAACACGAGTCCGCCCGCCGTAGTCGCCGCCACAGTGGCGGGAACACTGTCGCCCACGGCCCGCGCGGGGGTGATGTGCCAGAGTCCGAAGGTCGTCGCGCCGACCAATGCACCGGCTCGCGGACCCAAAACGCGGTCCAGCATGGGATCCAGCGTGCCGCGGAAGACGAGTTCCTCGCTGTAGACAGTCCCGAGAGGAATGTGCACAGCCACCCACTCCTGCGTCGACACAGCGGGCCCCCGTTCAGCGAGTTCGGCCAGTTGCCATCGCAGCGACGGAACGGCAAGGGCCGCTGCGTAACCAGCCACGACGACCGAGGCGGCGAGCAGCCCGCAGCGCACGCCGCTCTTCGACCACCGGCCAGGTTCGGCGCGCAGCGCGACTGCGTAGGCGGTGGCGAAACCGGCATTGGCGGCCGTTCGTCCGCGGATGCCGAGACGGAGGCGGGGCAGGACCGCATTGCTCCAGACCAACGGAGCGGCAACGGCCGCAATGGTTCGCACGGCCCGTACCGGGCTCACTTGATCTTCCGCTCGAATTCCTCCGCGGCCTCGACTTCGACCCGGATCCGTTCGGAACGCTCGGCGGTCCAGTCCGGTGGCGCGGCGATGGCGGCCCAGCCGTCCAGCACCAGGCTGCCGTAGCGGTGTCCGTGCCCGTCGGTGACGCCCTGCGCGTTGGTCAGATCGGCGGCCACCTGCCAGAAGGTGACGAACGGCCACCAGCGCATCTGGGAGGAGACGTCCGAACCGCGCGGCTCCGACAGCCAATCCGGCCGCGAGAAGATCAGATCCGGCGACCACCAGACGATGGGATCGGACGCGTGCTGCAGGTACGCGATGCGCGGCGGCCGCCATTCCGACGACGGGCGCGCCAGGTCACCGCTGTCGGAGGCGAACCGGACCACCAGCCCGTCGGCGTACAGCGGCTCCACCTCACGGGAACCCGGGTCGCGGCGGGCGACGAACTGCTGCCACAGCCGGTTGGAATTGGGCGGGCCGACCCACAGCGCGCCGTCGACCTTCGCGCGCAGATCGGCCAGACCGTCGAACGCCGCCTCGGAGCCCTGCGAACCGAGGCTCTCCCCGTACACCAGCAATTTGGGTCGTGCCTGCGGTGGGCGCGCGGTCCAATGCTGGTACACCGCGTCGAACAGATCCCTGCCCGCAGCGGCGGCCTTGCTACGGTCGGCCAGGAAGGACAGCACGCTGGGCAGATACGAGTACTGGGTGGCGACGATCGCGGTGTCGCCGTCGTACATGTACTCGAGTGCGGACGCGGCCAGCGAGTTCACCCATCCGGTCCCAGTGGTGGTGACCACCACGAGCGCCTTCCGGTCGAACGCACCGGTTCGCTCGAGTTCGGACACCGCCAGCTCGGCCGGTTCCTGGTTCCCTTCGACCGACTCCAGACCGACGTAGGCCCGGACGGGCTCCTTGGCCGGGCGGCCGGTGACCGAGGTGATGCGGCTCGCGGTGGGTCCGTGCGAGACGAACCAGCGCCCCTCGAATCCGAGGGTCTCCCATTTGGCCAGCGAGGCGGGGCTGCCGGAGCGCTCCGGTTGCTGCGGCTGCACCGCGTTCACCGAGGTGTGGTCGTTGCGCACGCTGAACGCGGAGTTGGCCACCGCGAAGAACGCTTGCGTGGCGACACCGTTGAAGATCGTCACCGCCAGCACCACCAGCACCAGGAATCCGGCGGCCGGAGCGAGTTCGCGGGGCACCTTCACCCACCGGTTGAGCAGGCGGGCCAGGAACAGGATGAGCTCGCGCACGGTCCGGTAGACCGCGACCGCCGCGGCGCCGACCACCATGCTCAGCAGTCCGGTGCGCAGATAGGCGGGCGTGGTGGTGCCCTCCATGCCCATCAGCGCCGTGATCTCCCGCTGCCAGCGCGCCGACTGCACCAGCATCAGCGCGGCGCTCAGCGCGGCGGTGAGCAGCACGGCGGACTTGACGGCGTAACGCGCCCACGTCGGCGGCGGCGCGATCTTCAGCCGCGGCCGCACCCACAGCCGGAACAGCCACTCCAGCAAACAGCCGGCGCCGTATCCGATGGCGGCATTGATCCCGCTGATCAGCCCCTGGAACAGCCAGTCGCGCGGCAGCAGCGACGGCGTCACCGACAGCGCGAAGAACACCGTCGCCACCACCAAGCCGACGTAATTGAGGTCGATGGCGTCCTCGACGCGCCGGATCACCGCGACCGCGCGGGTGCGCAGTTTCCGCATGGTCCCGGCGGTCTCCAGCATTCGATCAGTATGGCGGTCGCCACCGACGGCCCGGCGCGTCGCCCACCGTGACGCGGGTGCGCACGACGCGGATCACACCCGGCGCGACCCCGTAGTCGGACGCCTTCGCGCGGATGGCAACTACCCATTCCGCTCGAGTAGTTGTACCCGGGTGTACGGGTCGCGCCATCCGGAAACTTTGGTCCATGAGCACAACGACCGCGGGGCAGAAAGCCAGCGCCGCTTACGTCGCACAGGCCGCGATCGCCTTCGGCATCAGTTTCGTCGGCATCGGCATCGGGATCTACGCGCTGCCGCTGGACGTCTGGCAGCGCGGATTCCTCGGTATGTCCGTGTTCTTCCTGGTAACCAGCACCTTCACGCTGGCGAAAGTGGTACGCGACCAGCACGAGGCGGCGACCATTCACGGTCGCATCGATCAGGCGCGGATGGAGAAGCTGCTCTCCGAGCACGATCCGTTCAATCCCGTCGCCTGAGTACGCGCACCTGGGCGGGCCCGGTAACGAGGGGTTCAGGCCCGCCCGGGTGGGCGTCTCGTCAGACGGTTCCTGCGCCGAACAGCTTCGGCAGCGTGCCTTCGTGCGCGGTCCGCAACTCGTCCATGGTGATCGAGAACTGGCCCTGCACCTCGACCGAATCCGAGCCCTGGTCGACCACGCCGATGCGCACCCACGGCAGTTCGCGCGCGGTGCACATGCGGGTGAACCTGGTCTCCTCCGAGCGGGGAACGGCGACCAGCACACGGCCCGCCGACTCGGAGAACAGCGTGACGAACGGATCCGCGTCCTCGGGAAGCAGGATGCGGCAACCGGTCTCACCGGCGAGCGCCGCTTCGACGACAGCTTGAGCGAGACCGCCCTCGGACAGGTCGTGCGCGGCGCTGATCATGCCGTCGCGCGAACCGGCGGTCAGCACCTCGGCGAGCAGCTGCTCGCGGGCGAAGTCGACCTTCGGCGGGACGCCGCCGAGATGGTCGTGCGCCACCTGCGACCAGATCGACCCGCCGAACTCGTCGCGGGTCTCGCCGAGCAGGATCAACGTCTCGCCCGGCTCCAGGCCGATCCCGGTCGGGATGCGGCGGTGCACGTCGTCGATCACGCCGAGCACGCCGACCACCGGGGTCGGCAGGATCGCCGTCTGGCCGGTCTGGTTGTAGAAGCTGACGTTGCCGCCGGTGACCGGGATGCCGAGCGCCACGCAACCGTCGGCCAGGCCGCGCACCGCCTGCTGGAACTGCCACATCACCCCGGGATCCTCGGGCGAACCGAAGTTCAGGCAGTTGGTGACCGCCTTCGGCGTGGCACCGGTGCTGGCCACGTTGCGGTAGGCCTCGGCCAGCGCGAGCTGCGCACCGGCATAGGGGTCCAGCTTGGTGTAGCGGCCGGACGCGTCGGTGGCCAGCGCGATGCCGCGGCCGGTCTCCTCATCGATCCGGATGACGCCCGCGTCGGCCTGATCGGCCAGCACGGTGTTGCCGCGTACGTAGCGGTCGTATTGCTCGGTGATCCACTTGCGGCTGCACAGCTGCGGGCTGGAGATCATCCGCAGCAGCGTCGCGCGCAGTTCGTCGGCGGTTTTCGGACGGGCGAGCCGGTCCGGGGTGTCGGCGATCAGCGCGTCCTGCTCGTCGGGGCGCGCGACCGGGCGCTCGTAGACCGGACCCTCGTGCGCGACGGTGCGCGGCGGCACGTCGACCACGGTCTCGCCGTGCCAGGTGACCACCAGCCGCTCACCGTCGGTGACCTCGCCGATCACCGTGGCCAGCACGTCCCACTTGCGGCACACGGCCATGAACGCGTCCACGTTCTCGGGAGTGACGACCGCGCACATGCGCTCCTGCGATTCGCTGGAGAGCACCTCGGCGGGCGTCATGCCGGTCGCGCGCAGCGGCACCTTGTCCAGCTCGATGTGCATGCCGCCGTCGCCGGCCGCCGCGAGTTCGGATGTGGCACAGGACAATCCGGCGCCGCCGAGGTCCTGGATGCCCACCACAAGCTTTGCCGCGTACAGCTCGAGACAGCACTCGATGAGCACCTTCTCGGTGAACGGGTCGCCCACCTGCACGGCCGGCAGCTTCTTGCGGCCGGAGCCGGATTCGTCGCCGGAGAAGGTATCCGAGGCCAGCACCGAGACGCCGCCGATGCCGTCCAGGCCGGTGCGCGCGCCGAACAGCACGATCTTGTTGCCGGCGCCGGAGGCGAAGGCCAGATGCAGGTCCTCGACCCGCATCACGCCGGCGCACAGCGCGTTCACCAGCGGGTTGCCCTGATAGGAGGCGTCGAACACGGTCTCGCCGCCGATGTTCGGCAGGCCGAGCGAGTTGCCGTAGCCGCCGACGCCGCGTACCACGCCGTCCACCACGCGACGGGTGTCGACCGCGTCCGCCGCGCCGAAGCGCAGCTGGTCCATCACCGCGATCGGGCGGGCGCCCATCGCCATGATGTCGCGCACGATGCCGCCCACGCCGGTGGCGGCGCCCTGGTACGGCTCCACGTAGGAGGGGTGATTGTGGCTCTCCACCTTGAAGGTGACCGCCCAGCCGTCACCCACGTCGACGACGCCCGCGTTCTCGCCGATGCCGGCAAGCATGGATTTGCGCATCTCGTCGGTGGTGGTCTGGCCGAAGTAGCGCAGGTGCACCTTGGAGGACTTGTAGGAGCAGTGTTCGCTCCACATCACCGAGTACATCGCCAGCTCGGCGTCGGTCGGCCTGCGACCGAGGATCTCCTTGATGCGGGCGTACTCGTCGTCTTTGAGGCCGAGTTCTTTGTAGGGTTGCGCCACGTCGGGGTTTGCTGCGGCTGCGCTGACGGTGTCGACCTGCGGAGTCACGGAGTACCAGGGTCCTTTCGGCCGGGCATGGGGGTCGGCAAGCCGGCGGAGCCGGCGGGGTGGGCGAGCTCAGCGAAGCGACGAGCGTTGTCACTGGGCGGCGGCGAGATGCCTACGGGTAAGTCTAGAGGCACTGGGTACCGACCATGCGAACCGGCTACTCTGGGCCCGTGAACGAAGGATCGGGGGTCGCGAATCCGGGTGAGAGATCGGTCACCTCGGATGCCGCGCCGACCGGCGGCGGCGGATCGGGGACCGCATCCGGGCACGCGTCGCCGAACCCGCAGGCCCCGCAAGTACGCTGGCTGATTGCTGCGATCGCGTTGTTCGCGGTGTCGGCGATCGTCTCGCTGCTCGCGCACTGGTGGCACGGCTACATCGACCTCCAGGTGTATCGCAACGGCGCCCGGGTCTGGCTGGACAACGGCGACCTGTACGGTCCGATGCCGCCGGTCGAGGGAATCGGACTGCCGTTCACCTATCCACCCTTGGCCGCGTTGTTCTTCGCGCCGCTGGCCCTGATTCCGCTGGTCGCCGCCGAGGTGCTGGTGGTCGTCACCAACGTAGTCAGCCTTGGCATCTCGCTGTGGCTGGTGCTGACTCGCCTGCGGCCGGAGCTGTCGCGACCGGTCCTGCTCACGCTGGTCATCGGCGCGGTCGCGGTGGCGCAGTTCTTCGAACCCATCCGCCAGACCTTCGGCTTCGGCCAGATCAACCTGGTGCTGATGGCCGCGATCACACTGGACTGCCTGGCGCGCAAGCCTTTCTGGCCGCGCGGCATGCTGATCGGCATCGCGGTGTCGGTGAAGCTGATCCCCGCCGGTTATCTGCTGTACTTCGTGCTGCGCAAGGACTGGAAGGCCGCGGGCACGCTGGTGGTCTCCGCGATCGCGGCGGTGGGTCTCGGATTCCTGCTCTTCCCCGGCGATTCCGTGGACTACTGGTTCCACACCCTCGCCGACACCGGCCGGATCGGACCTCCTTACTTCGCGGGCAACCAGTCCATCAAAGGCATGGCCTTCCGCCTCGGCATCGGCGACACGGCGGCCACGCTGGTGTGGATCACCTTGTCGGCGCTGGCTGTCGCGCTGGCCGCGGTGTGGATGCGCAGGCTGATCGAGGCGGGCGCCACCGTGGCGGCGCTGCTGGTGAACGCCGCGGCGGTGCTGCTGGTCTCGCCGGTGTCGTGGTCGCATCACTGGGTGTGGATCGCGCCCGCGCTTGTCGTCGCCGCCGACCTCATGGTCCGCGGCGCGCGCAGCCCTCGGGCGATCGGCGTGGTCACGGTCGCCGCCGTGCTGTTCCTGATCGGCCCGCACTGGCTGCTGCCGCACTCGCGCGACCGCGAGCTGGACTGGGCCTGGTGGCAGCAGATCATCGGAAGCAATTACGTGCTTGCCACTTTCGCCGTGTTCATCGTCGCGGTGTGCACCTATCGCCCGGTGGTCTCGGGCGTGAGGAAGGCGGCCAGCGCGGCGGCGTAGGCCGGAACGTCGAACGCGCCCATCAGCTCGCGCGCCGAATGCATCGCCAGCTGCGGCGCACCGACGTCGACGGTCGACATGCCGGTACGCGCCGCGGTCATCGGCCCGATGGTGGAGCCACAGGGCAGGTCGGCGCGATGGACGTAACGCTGCAACGGGACCGCGGCCTGCGCGCAGGCCAGCGCGAACGCGCCCGCGCCGGTGGAGTCCGTGGCATAGCGCAGATTCTGGTTGACCTTCAGCACCGGCCCGCCGTTCACCTCGATCCGGTGCGCGGGCTCGTGCCGCTCCGGATAGTTCGGGTGCGTCGCGTGCGCCATGTCGCCGGACGCGCACACCGAACCGGCCAGTGCGGCCAGATATTCGGCGCGGCCGCCGCCGCGCGCGAGCACGATCCGCTCCAGCACCGCGGGCAGCAGATCGGACTGCGCGCCGCGGTCGGACTGACTGCCGACCTCCTCGTGGTCGAACATGGCCAGCACCGGGACGGCCGCGCCCGGCTCCTCGATCGCGGCCAGGAACGCCTGCAAGCCCGCGAAGCAGGTGCCCTGGTTGTCCAGTCGCGGCGCGCTGACCAAGTCCTGGTCCCGCCCGATCAGCCTGCTCGGCGTCAGGTCGTGGGTCATCAGCTCCCAGCCGAGCACGTCGCCCGGATCGACCTCGGCCCAGTCGGCCACGAAATCGATGAAGGCGGCCGCCTCGTACCCCGCGCCCCACACCGCGTTGACGTGCCGCTGCGGGTCGAGCGTCACACCCCTGCGGTCCTCGGACAGATGGATGGCCAGCTGCGGCACCCGCAGGATCGGCTCATCGATGCGAACCAGGCGCTCGCGCACCGTGTTTCCGTCCCGCACGCTCAGCCGCCCGGAAACACCCAACTCCCGGTCGAGCCACGAATTCAGCCACGCACCGCCGTAGGGCTCCAGCCCGACCAGCTGCCAGCCCGCCGAGGTCAGGTCGGGATGCTGCTTGACGCGCAGGTTGGGACTGTCGGTGTGCGCTCCGACCACGCGGAACCCCGTCGCGCCCGCGGTGTCCCCCGCCGCCCAGGCGACCAGCGACCCACCGCGAATCACGTAATGCCTACCCGGGCTCTCCGCAGACCAGGTCTGCGACTCGGCGAGCCGGGTGAACCCGCGCGCGTCCAATTCCGCGGCGACCGTGCGGCAGACGTGGAACGGCGACGGGGACGCATCGATGAACGCGCACAGCCCGGCGGCCGTGGCTGCGGTGGTGGAGACGGGCATGCCTGCGATCCTAGGCAAGCGGGGCGCGACCGGCGTGTCCCGGTCGCTGGGCACGCGTGGCGAATACCGGTCGAAACGGTGCGGACTATGCCGTTATAGCCGCACCGGGATCAGCTCGAGGCGCCCGTCGATTCATCCCACAACATAAGGGCAAGAATGGTCCGGCGACCGATCACGAATCGGACGTACGCGGCATTCATCGGACGAATGTCCGGTACGCCAGAGTATTTACTCCGAGGCGAGGGAAACCAGGTCGAGCAATCGCATGAGTTCGGTATATCGGCGTGCGCCGATTCGCCCGCGCAACTCCTGCTCGGCGCGCGCCTCCTCCGCGCGCACCTCGCCGACCAAGTCGGCGCCGAGCCTGCTCAGGCCGATCAAGATCCGGCGCCGATCGTCCTGCGCGGCGAGCCGGAAGATCAAGCCGCGCTCGGCCAGATAGTCGGCATGCCTGGTGGCAGAGGACGGCGCGAGCTGCGATTTGGCCGCCAGCTCGGTCATCGTGATACCCGCGTCGCCACACAGATTCGACAGCATCGACCACTGATCCGGCGAGAGCTGCCTGGCGCACAGCGCCGCGTCCAAATGCCGTACCCAACCGCGCTCCGCGGCACGCAGCGCGCCATGCAGCGTCGAATTTCCGCTTACAATGGACGTCATTATTTCCCGCCTGCCGTGAATTCCGTTCGAACGAGAAGAAGAGTACCGAATGTCGACGCCGATCGAGAGCCCCGACGGCACGATCGAGGTCCTGAACATAGTGCCACGGCAGGGACCTGGCGGTATCGTCGCACCGTCCTGCGATGCGGCGATATCGCTCGCGGTCGACGAAATCAACCGGGGCGCGGGAATTCTAGGGCGGGAAATTCGTACTACGAATATCGACGGGGGACGGTCGCCACACGAGGTGGCCGCCGAGGTCTCCGCCCTGCTGGCCACCGGCATGGTGCACGCCATCACCGGCTGGCACACCTCCGCGGTGCGGCGGGCCGTGGCGCGAGCCGGTGCGGGCCGGGTGCCGTACCTGTACCCCACCAGCCACGAGGGACTGACCGACGAGCTACCCGGCGTGCTGATGCTCGGCGAGCACCCGGCCGGACAGACCGTGGCCGCCGTGCACTGGCTCGAACGCGAGTACGGCGTGCGGCGCTGGGCCGTCATCGGCAACGACTACATCTGGCCGCGCCGGTCCGCCAAGGCGATTCGGGAAAGCCTGTCCGATCCGGCCGCGATCGTGCTGGAAAGGTATGTCCCACTGGGATACGCGGATTTCGCGGACTTCCTCGCCCACCCGGCGCTGGAATTGGCCGACGCCGTGGTGATCCTGATGGTCGGCGCCGATGTCGCCCGCTTCAACCGGCAGTACGCGGCCAGCGGCCGTGCCGCGACGCAGCTGCGGGTGAGTCCGGCCGCCGACGAGAACGTGCTGTTGGCGGCGGGAGCGGAGGCGAACCACGACTTCTTCGTGGCGTCCAGCTTCTTCCTCGACGACCGTATATCCGACGGACGCGACCGGATGACCCGCTATCGCGCGCGGCACGGCGCGTTCGCTCCCGCGCTGACCAACTTCAGCAACGCCACCTACGAAGCCATCCACACGCTGGACGCGCTCGCGCGGACGGTCGGATCACTGGAGGTGCCGAAGATCCTCGACGCCCTCGACCACGGCCTGCACCTCGAAACCCCTTCCGGAATCAGGGGCTTTCGAGGCAATCAGGCGATTCAGCACGGCTACATCGCCCGCGCGAACGGCGTCGACTTCCAGATCGTCGACCGGATCAGCTGACCCGACGCCGCGGGACGATCACACCCCGACCAGCGTGTCCAGCACCGAGAGGAACAGGCCGAGCCCGTCGTCGCTGGGGCCGGTCAGCGGCTCGGTGGCGTGTTCGGGATGCGGCATCAGGCCGACGACGCGACCGTTGGCCGAGGCGATACCCGCGATACCACGCTGCGAGCCGTTCGGGTTGTCGCTCGCGTAGCGGAAGACCACGCGGCCCTCGCCTTCGAGCTGGTCCAGCACGGCCTTCGACGCCTGATAGCGCCCCTCACCGGATTTGAGCGGGACGAGGATCTGCGCGCCCGTCTCGAAGCGGGAGGTCCACGCGGTCGACACCGACTCCACGGTGAGCCACTCGTCGCGGCAGATGAAGTGCAGCCCCTCGTTGCGGGTCAGCGCGCCGGGCAGCAGGCCGGCCTCGCACAGCACCTGGAAGCCGTTGCAGATGCCGAGCACCGGCAGCCCGGAGCCCGCCGCTCGCACGACCTCGCCCATCACCGGGGCGAAACGGGCGATAGCGCCCGGCCGCAGGTAGTCGCCGTAGGAGAAGCCGCCGGGCACGATCACCGCGTCGACGCCCTTCAGGTCGGCGTCGGCATGCCACAGGTCGACCGCCTCGGCGCCGGCCAGACGCACCGCCCTGGCCGCGTCGATGTCGTCGAGCGTGCCGGGGAACGTGATGACCCCGATGCGCGCGGTCATGAGACGCGAACCACCTTCCACTCCTCGATCACCGTGTTGCACAACAGCGATTCGGCGATCTGCTCGAGCTCCGCGTCGTCGACGCTGTCGTCGACGTCGAGTTCGAATCGCTTGCCCTGCCGCACGTCCGAGATGCCCTCGAATCCCAGACGCGGGAGTGCGCCTGCGATGGCCTGCCCCTGCGGATCCAGGATCTCGGCCTTCGGCATCACCTCGACCACGACTCGTGCCACGCGTTGCTCCTCATGTGGTTGGGGGGTTACCTCAGCAGCGTAGTTGTGCTGGTCGCGTGCGTCATCCGCGGGGTCGGCCGAGACCGTGGCGCCTGTCGTGGAGAACACACCCGGCGTGGTTAGCATGGCGGCATGCGCATAGCCCACTTCGGTCATTCCTGCCTCCTCGTCGAGCTGCACGGCAAGAAGATCCTGTTCGATCCGGGCACCTTCTCGCACGGCTTCGAGGGCCTCACCGGACTGGACGCGATCGCGGTCACCCATCAGCATCCCGACCACATCGACCCGAACCGGATCGAGGCGCTGATCGACGCGAACCCCGGCGCACGGTTGCTGTCGGACCCGCAGACCGCCGAGCAGCGCGGCGAACGGTGGGAGGCGGTGCACGCGGGCAACGTGCTGACCCTCGGCGAGCTCCGGATCACCGGCGGCGGGGGCAGGCACGCGGTCATCCATCCGGAGATCCCCGTGATCGACAACACCGTCTTCCAGCTGGGCACCGCCGACGACCCGGCCCAGCTCGTCCACCCCGGCGACTCGCTGTGGGTGCCGCCGGTCCCGGTCGGCGTGCTCGCCGCTCCGGCCGCCGCGCCCTGGATGCGGATCAGCGAGGCCGTCGATTACCTCCGCGCGGTCGCTCCGCGTGTCGCGCTGCCCATCCACTACGGCATCATCCGGGAGGAGGCGCAGGGCATCTATTTCGGCAGGCTGTCGGAGATGGCATTGGCCGGGACCGAATTCCGGGTGCTCGAGGCGGAGAAAGACACCGATCTGTAGCGCTACCCGGCGTAGGTGGCGAGGAATATCGCCTCGGCCAGCGCCATGTGTTCGATCTCCTTCGGATCCACGCTCTCGTTGGGCGCGTGGATCAAGGATTTCGGCTCCTCGACACCCATCAGCATGATCTCCGCGTCCGGGTAGGTGGTGGCGAAGACGTTGCACAGCGGAATCGAGCCGCCCTGCCCCTGGGTGGTCGCCGGGCGGCCGTAGGACGCGGCCAGCGCCGCTTCCATCGCGGCGCGCGCGGGTCCGCCGGTCGAGGAACGGAACGGCGCTGCGGTGCCTTCCAGCTCGACGGTCAGCCTGGCGCGCCACGGCGTGTTGGCCTCGAGATGCGCGAGCAGCGCCTGGTACGCGTCATCCGGGTCGGCGCCAGGCGGAATACGTAGGTTGAGGCGGGCCCGCGCGGTCGCGGGGATCGCGGCGGCCGATCCGACCACCGGCGGCGCGTCGATGCCGAGCACGGTCAGCGCCGGTCGCGCCCAGAGCATGTCGGCGACGGTGCCGTCACCGATGAGTTCGACGTCGCGCAGGACGCGCGCGTCGGCGTGGAACTGCTCGCTCGGATACTGGACGCCCGGCCAGACCTGATCGTTCGGCAACCCGTCGATGGTGGTGTTGCCCCGCTCGTCGCGCAGCGAGGCCAGCAAGCGGATCAGCGCGGCCAGCGCGTCCGGGGCGGGGCCGCCGAACGTGCCGGAATGCAAAGGGCTGGCGAGCGTTTCGACGGTGACCACCACGTTCACGCCGCCGCGCAACGTCTGGGTCAGGGTCGGCACACCGGCGGCGAAGTTGCCGCAGTCGCCGACCACGATCGCGTCCGCGCGCAGCAGTTCCGGATTGGCCTCGACGAAGCGCTCCAGTCCTCCGGTGCTCTGCTCCTCGGAACCTTCGGCGACCACGGTCACCCCCAGCGGCAGATCCGGGCCGAGCGCGCGCAACGCCGTCAGGTGCATGACGATGTTGCCCTTGCAGTCGGCGCTGCCGCGTCCGTACCAGCGCCCATCGCGCTCGGTCAGTTCCCACGGCGGGGTGCGCCACGCCGCCTCGTCCATCGGCGGCTGAACGTCGTAGTGACAGTAGAGCAACACCGTGGGCGCGCCGGCGGGGGCGGGCCGGGACGCGACGACCGCCTTGGTGCCGTCCGGCGTTTCGTGTAAGCCGACCGTGGTCAGTCCTGCGGCGACGAACGCGTCGGCCACCCACTGCGCCGCCATGTCGCACTCCTCGATCGGATACTGCCGTGGGTCGGCCACCGATTGAAACGAAACAAGCTGCGCCAAATCGGTTTTCGCCTGGTCCATCAATCCGGCCACGGCACCGCGCAATTCCGCCACCCGCACATCCTCCGCCATTCCCCCACCCTATCCCCCGTTCCTCGGGCGGAGTTCGCACCGCCGGCCGGGTGTTCGGACGGTCCGCGCGCGGAAGCGGGAAGTGCGCCCGATGGTGGAAATGGTGTGCCAAGCTGAGCTTCGAGGGCGTTGGCTAACTGTCGGCATCCTCGGCAGGCACACCCGCACACCGTCGAATCGGGAGGCCGTTCTCATGTCCGAAGCAGCCGATGACCTGTTCGCCCTGCCGGGGCTCAGCCGGTCCGCGCCGCGGTCCGGATTCCCCGCGCACGAGATGTTTCCTCAGGTCGCCTACGAGATCGTGCACGACGAACTGATGCTCGACGGCGTCTCCAGGATGAACCTGGCCACGTTCTGCACCACCTGGGTGGACGACCAGGCGCGCAGGCTGATGTCCGAATGCCTGGACAAGAACATCGTCGACAAGGACGAGTATCCGCAGACCGCCGAGCTGGAGCGCCGAGCCGTCCGGATGGTCGCCGATCTCTGGCACGCGCCGGATCCGGCCGTCACGCATGGCACCTCGACCACCGGATCCAGCGAGGCGGCCATGCTCGGCGGCTTGGCGGCGAAATTCCGCTGGCGCAAGCGCGGCGGCGCCGGGACGCCCAACTTCGTCTGTGGTCCGGTCCAGGTGTGCTGGGAGAGTTGACGATAGCGGGGTACATGACTTCCCACGTCACGGAGCCACTCTCATGCGAATCCGCATTGCCCTGATTTCCCTGGCCGCCACTGCACTCTCCTTGGCCGCTGCGCCCGCCCACGCCGCCCCATGGCCCGGCTGGACCGACGGCCAGCAGATGGAGGTCCGCCTCCTGCTCGGCGGTGTGAACCGCGAGTTCCAGCCCGACATCATCACCTCCGCCCACGGCGCGTGCGCCGTCCTGCGCGCCGACGGCAAGTCGGCCGCCCTCGACTACCTCGGTTCCCGGGGGTACTTCGAGGGCTATCAGCGTGGCTTCGCCCTCGGGGTGATGGTGGACGTGACGTGCCCCGAGATGCTGGGTGTGATCCGGTGAAGAATCCCGACCGCTTCTACGGTGTCTGCCCGACTCAATTGGAGGGACGGGCGGCTGACGGGCGCCCCTTTTACTTCCGCGCTCGTCATGACTCGTGGACGTTGCAGGTCGGCGCGGTCACCGATCCCGACGACTACCTCGAGTGGCACGGCCACGGCGAGGTGATCGCGGAGGGCGCCGATCCCACCGGTGGATGTATGGACCCCGACGAGGTGGACAGGCTGGTGACAGCCCACCTCGGCGAGAAGTGGTCTTCTCCGTACGACGACCCCGAGGTGGTCTCGGCGTGAGGGCGGTGACGATCCGGTTCGACGTACCGGAGGAGTGCGCGAGGCACATGCCTCACGAACTGGAGTTGCTGCGCGACTTCATGGAGCCATTGACGAAGTGGCTGACCGAGCGCGGCGGAGGGATGCAGATGGAAGGATCGAGGGCATGATCAGGGCGGGCCGGGTGGAGGTCTCCGTCGGCGATCCCATCGACATCGCGCTCTGTCCGCGCTGCCTCCACACCTGCCTGTGCACCCTGCCCATCACCGGGCTCGCCGAGACTGGCGTGATCCCGCTGGGAACCATCACCGCCTGCGCCGAGTGCGATTGCTTCCACGACGTGGTGCGCGAGTTCCTGACCCGACTCGGGCCGTGAACGCACAGAAGCCGCCCCGGACTCCAGTCGAGTCCGGGGCGGCTTCTGTGTTGCTCCCAGGGATGGCTGGCATTTCCACCCACACATCCATACACGTGCGATAGTGTGCCGGATTGTGCGTAGAATCGTTAGCACAGTTCCCCGTATGCTCGACAAGCGACAGTACGGGAAGAGGGCAGACAGATGGTGAGCATTCCTACTACCAACTTCGTCGGGGTAACCGACGTAGCCCGGGAAACCTCCAAGTACGTGTCGGCAGTGTCCGACGGGGAAAGCTTCCTGGTGATGAAAAACAACAAGCCCGTCGCGGCACTCGTCAGCCCGGAGATCATCGACCGGCTGGCCGACCTTGACGAGAGGGAACAGGACTTGCGGATGTTGTGCCTGACACTGTCGCGCATGATCACCGACAGCGGCAAACGCCACGACCTAGACGACGTAGCCGCAGAGCTGGGGATATCACTGAGCGACGACTGACGTGGCGAGGGTTGTCCTCACCGACGAGGCCAAGGAAGATCTCCGAGATCTCGACCGTTCGGATCAGAAGCGGGTCCTGCGCAAACTGAAGGAACTCGAAACCCATCCGAGCAGCGGGGCCAACCCCTTGGTAGCCGATCGGGTGGGAACTTGACCGGACTGAGGAAGCTGGTCGTCGGCGACCGACAGTTCCGGATCATCTTCGCCGTCGATACCGACAGCGGAGGGGCCGTAGTGTGGACGATCGGCGAACGCGCCGACGATCACTGCTATGAGCTGGCACTCGCTCGGGTACAGATGTACGCGCAAGACCCCGTGCTGATCGCCAACTTCCAACGCCTGATAGCACGGGTGCGAAGCTAGCCCTGAACGCAAAGAAGCCGCCCCGGACGAATCCGAGGCGGCCTTCTTGTGTCGTCAGGCAGTGGTGATGCCGCACCAGGCGGCGAACCCACGCACCGTGTCCGACGCCCGAGCCTCCTGCCTGGCCAGGGTGCGGATGGTCTCGTGCACCATCGGGTGATACCGGGTCTGTGTCGGTGCGATCTTCTTCGCGATCTGGAGTGCCGAGAAAGCGCCCTCCCGATCACCATGCAGTAGGAACCCGCGCGCCAGGTCGATGTAGTGGTGGCCCAGCCGTTCCCGTGGCGTCTCCGCGGGTAGCTCGAGATCCTTGGCCCGCTTCACCGCCTCGGTGCCGTCCATCGCCTCCACCGCCAGCCCGACCGACCAGATGCCGACGTTCGTCTTGCCGAAGCACAGGCGGTAGTCGTCGCGGTCGACACCGATCCGCTGAGCGGTTTCCCTGGCCTCGGCCAGGTGATCGTCCGCGACGTCCTTCCGTCCCGCCCGCGCGGCCGCCAGACCGGACTTCAGATGCAGGTTGCCCCACACACTGAGCAGCGCCGGATCGCCCTTGCCTAGTTCGCTTTCGATCTGCTGTCGGCTCTGCTCGAGATACTTCGCCGCACCGTTCCAGTCGGCCGCGCAGATCATCTCTCCAGCCCGCTGGTAGTCGCCCACCAGTACGGCGAGGAGGTCCCCGGATCGGGCTGCGGCCCACTCGTATCGGTCCACCGCGAGCGAGGATAGGTCGATGTAGCCGAGCTTGTACACCACCTGCGAGGTGGCCGCATACGCCTCGGCGAGCAGGCCGAATATCCTCTCCTGGTCGGTGCCGTCCGCCGACCACCACGCGACCCGAAGGTCATGCAGTAGTTGTGGGATCAGCTGGCCGAGTTCGTCGAGCTTCACCATGTGGCGAAGCTGCGAAGCCCGTGCGACATCCTTGGCCAGCTCGTCGAACGAGCGGGGCGGAACATCCTCTGGCGGAAGCCGATACGTGGCCAACTCCCGGCGGATCTCGGGGATGCCCGCGTGCATCATCTGCTCGTCGCGACTGGTACGCGGGTAGGGCTGGTCGAGAAGGTCAGCCACGTTCAGCTTCAGCGCTCGCGCGCACGCCGCGGCGAACGCTGGCGAGGCGGGCACCTTGCCTTGCTCGACTTGGCGTATGAGGCTCAGCGACACCCTCGCCTCGCTGCCAGCCGCCCTCTCGATCTCCTGGGCTAGCTTCTCCTGGGTCCAGCCCTGAAGCTTTCGGGCGGCACGCACCCGTTCACCGACGCCGTCTTTCGCTGCTGCTTGGGTCATTGCGCTCACGATCCCATTGGACTCTGCCCCCGCTCACAAAACTAACAAAGTTTTTGTTAGTTCGCTGATCTTCGCTGATCGATGCTGGTAGCAGCACCCGATGTCGGGCCGATCCCGCCCCCCGACGCGAGAGCCGCGAGGTTCATGGCCGCCGCGGCCCCGACATCGGGTGCCTCAACTCCACAACACACACGCGCCTAAGGGGTACCAGATGCCCGAGTATTTGCCCGTTCTCGTTGTCGGTGTAGCCATCGCGCTACTGGCCGCCGCGGTCTACTACGCCGCGTTGGTTCGGCCCGAGCCCGGCCCCAATCGTGACGAGGCCGTCCAGTGAGCCCCGTAGCCGCACCCGACACCCTCGACCGGTGGCGGGCCCAACCCTGCGCCAACGCCATGATCGAGTCCATCGAGCACGCCCGCTTCGGCATGGACCTTCACGGCGGGCACGGCGGCTGCGAGTTCTTCATGGCCGCGCTCAAGCGTCTGTCGGTGGTGCTCGGATGATCGGCTACCGCGAATCCTTCATCGACGGGACCGTGTACATCGTCGGCGACGACGGGTACTCCTACACCGCTGAGGAATACGCCGACCTCCTTGAGGAGCAGGCGACCGACCGCGCCCACGAACTGCTCGATGGGTTCGCCGATGCCACTGAGTGAGAACCAAGCCAAGCTGCTCGGCGCGCTGGCCGTGTCCGACCGCCGCCTTCCCGTGCGGGAGCTGTGCGGAATGACGGACCTGTCCGAGCGGGTCGCCGCTCAGGACGTCGCCGCGCTCCAACGCTCTGGCCTCGCCCAGGGCACCGGTCGCGGTTACCGCATCACCGGCGCCGGACGAGCACTGGCCCGCAAGCCCGTGTACCGCGAGTACGCGCGCTGATCAGTCTTCCCCCGGCACACGTCGGGGGATGCAAGGAAACACCGAATTCGAAGGAGAACGCGTGGAGAAGATCCCCGGCCCGGATGGCCCCGCCAGCGACACCTGGAATGTCGACCCCCGCGGGAAGGAAGCCCCCCGGAAGCGGATCATCACCGAGGACCCCCGGCTGATCAAAGCCCAGGACTGAGCGTCACCCCCCAGAATCTTCGTCCGTGTAAAACCGCAGGCACGGCGAAGGCCGCCCCGACCCTTCCGCTTCAGGGTTGGGGCGGTTTCTGTTTCCGACCTTTCGGTATCCTCTGCTTGTGGCGTTTCAGGTCGGCGATCGAGTGCAGGTACGAGCATCACCCGTCTCGGTGTTCGAGATCGTCGAGATCGACGTCGACGGGGATCCGGACGCGGTCATGATCCAAGCCGTCGACGACGCGCCCGGCCGGTACCCGTGGCACTTCCGGGCGAGCGACCTGATTCCCGCGCAGGCCTGAAACACAAAGAACGCCCCCGCCGATCCTGTGAAGGACCAGCGGGGGCGCTTTCGTGCGTGTAGCGTCTCTGCCGAATTCGATGAGGGGATAGAGGCATGAGCCGCAGGGCAATCGCCGCGTATGCCTCGGTCGCTGTCATTGCCATTGGCGCGGTGGCCGTGATCGGCGTTGTGGCGGAGAAGAATCGCGGTGCGGATCGTCCGGCGGCCGTCGCGACCAGCGCGCGCGTGTTGACCACCACACCGCCGACGCCGACCTCGAGTGTGCGGCCGAGCCCGACACCGCCGCCCGGTCCCGCTACCGCGATCACCCGCAACGGCACATACCTTGTCGGCGCCGATATTCAGCCTGGAACATGGCGAACCACCGGGACTTCCGGCAGCCTCGAATGCTTCTGGAGTCGACTGTCGGCGCTGACCGGTGAACTGGATGCGATCATCGCCAACGGCAGCAGCGACGGCCCCCAGGTGGTGACAATCAAGCCGGGCGACAAAGCATTCAGTGTCCAGGGATGCAGCACCTGGACACTGATACCCGGCTGATCAGATAGGCAGGACTTCCGGGTACCCGGCCGCTGGGAGGGTGAGGATCGGGTCGGGGTTGCCCTTGATGTGCGTATCCAGGAACGCCCGCACGAACCTCGGGTGGATCTCCATCGCCCGCGCCGGCGCGATCGAACCGTTGAGGTCCGCAGTCTTCGTGGTCAAGAGACCCACGTCAGTGAAGGCGTAGTGGCGGGTCCCGGTGACCTGGAACAGGTACAGCGGGCCATGCGGTTTCGATGCGAACGTCGCCCAACTGGCGTGCTCGCCGCCGACGAGGTAGTTGTCTCCGGCGTTGACCTGCCCGGACAGCAGCATCACCGGTTGCTGAACGCCGTTGTCCTGCGCGTGGTTCTCCGTGCCCGCATAGCCCGCAGTTCCGTCCAGCACAGCGACAGCCTTCACACGGGCGTCGTGATAGGCCATCTCGAGCGCGGTGTATCCGCCGTACGAGTGCCCGGCCATCGCGATCCGGTCGAGGTCGGCCTGGTTGCCGATTCCGTTGGGCAGCGAACCGAGCTGGTTGATGACGTAGGTCGCGTCACCCATGCGGGCGGTGAGCACCTTCTGCCAAGCATTGGAGACGGCACTGCCGTTCTGGTTCACCACCTTGTCCGACAGTTCGGTCACGATCGACTCGTACGTGCACGACAGCGTGAGCACCAGGTATCCCCACGACGCGAGTTCTTGGGCGAGGATGCTCGAATGGTTGCCCGGCACACCGAAACCCGGGCTGAACACCACCACGGGAAGCAGCCCGAGATCGGTGGACACGGCTGCGTTCAGCACCGCTCGGGTGTCGCGGGCCCTGATGTTCGGGTACATCGTTGCCCCAGCCGTCGTGCCGAAGCAGGAGACCGAGCCGAAGAAGCTGTAGCAGGACCGCCCCTCCAGGCCGTTGGTGAGCGCGAGCGCCATCGTCGCGTCGAAGCTGTCGTTGTTCGACAGGTACCGCGCTGGCGCACCCATCGACGGCGTCGGATACCAGGCAGTGACGCTGATCTGCCGCGGCCCCGACCCCGAGATGGGGTCGGTCCGTGTGGAGTCGGTGAGGAACAGTCGTCGGTTGCCGACGCCGTGCGGGCCGGTCATCGCAGGCAGCAAGGTAGCAGCCAAGGCAAAGCCTCCAAACGGGGAAGGTGAATGGCGCACAGCGGCGCCAGAGATTCGGGTGGCCCGGTCGGCTACCCGAGTGCGGCGGGTATCCGTCGCCGCTCGGCGGTGACGTACTGGGTACGGTCATCCGGCCCGACGACGACAGTGCGGTCCTCGGCGGTGACGTAGACCGTCCGCTCCGGTGGGGTGATGGGGTCGGGTGCGCCGACGATCCACGCACTCGCCTTCAATACCGCTGTGACGGTCGCCGACTGGGCGCCCTGATGCAGCGCCCCCGCCGCCGCGGCGGTGACTCCTGCGGTCACTGGGGTTGTGGTCGTGCCGGGGGTTCGGCGCCCGGCGACCGCTGTCAGTCCGGCTGTCACCGCGACGGCGGTGTTCGCCGGTTTGACGCCTGCCGCGGTCCTGACGGCCGCGGCCGTAAGGGTCGCCGCCACCTGCGTCGGCGCGCCCGCCACGAAGTCGGTGAAGTGCGCCGGCCGGTTCGCGGTGACGACGAGTTCGGCTTGGATCGGGCGGACGTTGATCGCGGCGGCGGTCAGCCCAGCGGTGACGGTGGTCTGCGAGTTCGCTGGAGTCGATGCCCTGGCTGTGAGCCCCGCCGTCGCTACCGTGGGCGTGGCGGTAATGGTCGTGGCGCGGGCGGTATCCGCCGTCCGAGTGGCGGTGACCACGGTGGGCGCGTCGCCCACCGTCGCCCGCGACACTGCGGAGGTGACGGTGGCGGTTGCGGTGAGCGCGGCGGTGATGAGCGGCCCGACGTGGCCCG
>NZ_JBSGEZ010000039.1:0-73137 GCF_053603155.1 Nocardia sp. NPDC004260
CCCCCGGGGACGCCGTCTCATTTCAGTCCTCGCAGGACAAGCAACAAAAGCGTTCCCCGGAGGTCCCAGCCATGAACGAAGGTAGTGCTATCAGCATGTCCTACGCCCTCGCCGACTCGGCGACCATGCTGCGGCGCAATCTCGTGCGTGCCAAGCGCTATCCGAGCATGACCTTCGGCGTCATTGTGATGCCGACGGTGCTGTTGCTGGTGTTCAATTTCGTATTCGGTGGCGCGCTGGAGAAGTCGTCCGGCGGAAACTACATCGACTATCTCGCGCCGGGCATGCTGCTGATGATTCCGGCGTACATGACGGTCTCGGTCGCGGTGGCGGTCGCCACCGACACGACCAAGGGCATCGTGAACCGGTTCCGCACCATGGACATCGCGCAGTCGGCCATGCTGACCGGTCACGTGGTCGGCGCGCTGATCCAGGCGTTGATCGGCATCGCCGCGATGGCGGGCGTCGCACTGCTCATCGGCTTCCGCCCGAACGCGAACCCGGTCGAGTGGCTCGCCGCGTTCGCGCTGCTCGCGTCGGTGATGTTCGCGCTCACCTGGCTGTCGGTGGCGCTCGGCCTGCTCGCGCCGACCCCCGAAAGCGCGAGTAACTCGCCCTTTCCGCTGGTGATGCTGCCGTTCCTCGGCAGCGGCCTGGTCGCCACCGACACCATGCCCGCCGGTTTGCGTCAGTTCGCCGAATACCAGCCCTTCACGCCGTTCACCGAGACCATCCGTGGCCTGCTGATGGGCACCGAGATCGGCGCCAACGGCATCATCTCGCTCGCCTGGTGCGTCGGGCTCGCGGCGGTCGGGTACCTGTGGTCGTCCTCGATCTTCCGGCGGCAGACGCGCTGAACCGGTCGCCGACGCAGAAATCCCCCGCGGGCAGCGCCTGGCGGGGGATCGCTCGTTGCTCAGACCGTGCCGGTGAGCAGAACCTTCCCGGTATTCGCCGCGCGGATCTCGACCGAGCGGACCTGGTCGGGCTTGCCCTCGATGGTCTGGTCGATGGTCAGCTCGGTGCCGGGGCTCGCGGGCCACTGGCCGAGCTGTTGCTGCTGTCCGTTGACCCGGGTGGCGTACAGCACGAGATTCGGGTTGTAGGGCAACGGCTGGCCGGGGGGATAGCTGCAGGTCATCACGAGTCGCGTCTGGTCACCCGCCGGGATGAGCTTGAAGCTCGCCGAGACCGGAGTCGGCTCGACCGGCGTCATCTGACGTTCGGCGAACGCCTGCTCGCTGGTGCCCGGCCCCGGCGCGGTGTGCGTTCCGGACACCGTGACCGCGATCGGAACCGCGATCGCCACCGCGGCCGCGGCCGAGGCCAGCGCGATGCCGACCGACGTCCACCCGCTGCGTCTGCGGCGCCGCTCGGCCGCGTCGGCCAGCCGCGATGGCGGCGGAAACTCGGGCATCGGCGGTGGCGGTGGCTCCGGCGCGGCGTGCGCGGGCGGCTCGATCATCGTCGTCGCGATGTCGGCATCCACGAGGGCGAGCATGCCGGGCAAGCCCGCCAGCTCGGCCACGGCCGCCCGGCAGTCGGGGCAGCTCGAGAGATGGCTCTCGTACTGCAGACGCTCGTGGCGGGTCAGCGACCCGAGCACGTACGGGGCGTCCCACGTGCTGAAATCGTCGGTGATATCTGTCACTGGTTTGTCACCCCCATCTCCTGTAATGCCAGGCGCAAAGCGCGCATGCCGTAATGCATCCGGGACTTCACCGTGCCCGCGGGGACGTCGAGTTCCTCGGCGATCTGGTGGGTCGACAGTCCCCGGTAGTAGGCCCGCACGATCACCTCGCGATGATCGGCGCTGAGCCTGCCGAGCGCGTCGGCGACCAGCCAGCCGTCCAGCGCGCGGTCGGACTGGTCCGGGGTCGCCCGCTCGGGCGGGTTGTCGGTGCGGAACTCGCGCCTGCTGCGGGCGCTGCGGTGCTCATCCACGGCGAGATTGCGCGCCACGGTGAACAACCACGCCCGCGCCGACGTGGTGGACTGGTCCAAGACGTTCGGGCGTTGCCATGCCCGCAGCAACGTTTCCTGCACGATGTCCTCTGCCCGTCCCGGGTCCCGAACCAGGCCGAGCGTGTACCGCCACAAGGGGCTGGCGTGTTCGCGATAGAGAGCCCGCATCAATTCGGATTGATCGTCGGGCTGTCCCGTCTCGCCACGTTTCTTGCGCACAACTGGATACCTCTCCGCTCGAGTTGCGGGGCCGGTCGGTGGGCGCACCCGATGCGTCACCCATGCTTTCGCCGGTTCAGTTGTCGTGTCTCATGCCGTGTCTCCTTCGATCCTTTCGAGGAGTACACGTGCTCAGTTGCGTTCGAGTTCAATCGGGTGTGTCGCGAGCAGGGACAGCGGGAGCGGCTGGCGGCGCAGTACGTGCGCCCACAGGTCGGGGCGGCCGGTGCTGATCGGATCGGACGGCAGGGCCGATACCACGATCCAGTCGTCGTTCTCCAACTCGCCCTCCAGCTGCCCGAAGGTCCAGCCCGCGTACCCCGCGAAGATCCGGATGCCCTCGACCAGTGGGCCGACCCGCTCGGGGTCGGCGTCCAGGTCGACCAGGACGACGCGTCCGTCGATGCGGCGCAGCCCGGGGACGCCGTCGATCCGGGCGCCCACCCGGACCGTGCCCAGGCACAGCGCGGCGTCCCGTTTCACCGGTCCGCCGATGAACAGCGTGCGTGGGGCCGCGACCGCGTCGGTCCAGCGCGGCAGCACCTCGTGCACGGCCGTGTCGCTCGGGCGGTTCAGCACGACGCCGAGACTGCCCGCCTCGTTGTGCTCGATGATGTAGACGACGGTGCGCCGGAAGGTCGGCTCGACCAGTTCGGTGGCCGACACCAGCAGCGTCCCGGCACGAACCACCTGCTCACCGTGCCGGAAATCGCGTCGCCTGCGGTCGCCGTGCCCGCCGCGAGTCTTCCGATCGTCCGGGTCTTCTGCGCGTGCCACTCCGACATCATCGCAGCTGTTCGCCCACAATGCGCCTTCTGCGGCCCACTTGTGTGTTCCGGATTTGCCGAACGGGTCGCGGACCGGGCGTCGGACGTCACGTTGCGCCACCGCCGCCACATCGTAGAGTCCACGTCATGGAACTGCCCGAGGTGCGCCTCGAGAACAACGCCGCCGTGTACGACTTCTATCGCGAGCACCGCCAGAACCGTCTGAAGGCATGGGGTGCGTACGCCATTCTCGGCCGCCGCTACCATCCGCGCGTCACCTACGCCGACGGCGCGCGCGAAGCGCTCCGCACGGTGATCAGGCAGAACAGGCCGCTGCTGATCGCGATCAACCACCTTTCCGAGAGCGATCCGTACACCGTGGCGGCGGCCGCGTGGCGCAGCGGACTACGCCGGGTGATCGGCCGGGTGCGCGTGCTGGCCAAGGACGAACTGTTCACCGACCCCGATCAGCGGCGCAAGATCGACATGATGGGCGGCATCCCGGTGTTCCGTGGCAAGGACCACGGCCTTCGCGCGGTGAACGCCGCTGGACAACTCATGATGGACGTCTGCGCGGAGCGGATGGCCCGCGGTGACGGCATCGCGGTGTTCCCCGAGGGCACCTGCAACGACGTGGACCCCTCCCGCGTGCAGGCGGTGGGCAGCGGCATCGGGCACATCGCCTTCCGGGCGATGAAACTCGGCGCCGAGCCCGTGCTGGTGTCCATGGCGCTGAGCTACGGTCCGCGCGCGGACCCGGCGGTGCAGCCGACGAAGGAGGAGGCCAAGGGAGCCAGCTTCTACTTCAATGTCCCGGTGCTCGATTTGCCGCCCAGGCCCGGCGAAATCGCCCGGCTGGTGCGCACCGATCTGCAGCAGGCGCTCGACGGCGCTGTCGCGGCCTACTGAGGCAGGTTCAGCCGGTCGCGCGCCCAGTGCGGCACCATCACCAGGTATTCGGGGCGGGTCTCGATGAAGTGGTGGACCGCCCGGCACATGGGCAGCGCGCCGAGCTTGTCGTCGCGGGTGCTGTCGAGGGCGGTCTCGATCAACAGCCGCGCATAGCCCTGCCCCTCGTAGCGCGGATAGATCTCGGTGTGCACGAACGCGCGCTCGGAGGCCGTGTCCTGGTATTCGGCGTAGCCGGCGATCGCACCGTCGACGTAGATCTCGAAACGTTCCAGTGCGGTGTTGTTGCTGACCTCGGTCGACATGGCTCGACGCTACTCTGTGCGCCGGTATCCCGGTAAATCACGCTCACGGCGGGGCGGAATCCCGCCACCGACTTGTCTGTCCGGGCGGCCCTGCGCAGAATGCTCTTGGTCGGGTCCGTCGTCGCGCGCGAGCGGGCAGGCTCGGGGAGGTACCGGAATATGTTGAGGACACCGCGGGTTTCGCGGGTCGCGGCCGCCGTCGTCGCCGCGGGCCTGCTCGGTGGATCGATCGCCGCAGGCGTCGCGGACGCCGCGCCGGGAGTCGCGTTCGGCACGTGCCCCGAGGGTTCCGTGCCCGCCGATCGGGGCGTGCAGTGCGCCGTCGTGAGCGTGCCGATGAACTACGCCGACCCGGATGGCGCGAAGATCGAGCTGACGGTCAGCCGCATCGCGGCTACCGGCCAGCGGGAAGGCGTGCTGTTCGCCAATCCCGGTGGGCCGGGCGCGGATGCGCTGGACTATTGGGCGCGCCGGTTGGACGTGTTCCCCGCCGCGCTGGCCGAACATTACGACCGGATCGCCGTCCAGCCGCGCGGACTGCGTTGGGCGACACCGCTGCGATGCGGCACGAGCACGAAGAACGGGGAGGGGCAGCAGGTCTCGCTCGGCGGCGGCAACCGCGACGAGATCAAGAAAGCCTGTGACGCGGCGCAGCCCGGCTACCTGGACACCATCACCACCGAGAGCACCGCGCGCGACCTCGACGCCGTGCGTTCCGCGCTCGGCCTGGAACGGATCGGCTACCTCGGCACGTCCTACGGCACCTACCTCGGCGCGGTGTACGCGGCACTGTTCGGCGACCGCGTGGACCGGATGATCCTGGACTCCAACGTCAATCCGGACTGGGTGTGGACCGAGGAGTTCGCCCAGCAGCAGGTCGCGGGCAAACAGCGCCTGGACGATCTGTTCGCCTGGATCGCCGACCACGACGGCGAATACCACCTCGGCGACACGGCGTTGCAGGTCTACCGCACCTGGGTCCGGTTGGCCGCAGGCCAGGGCGGCGGTTGGTACGCCAACCTGACCCCGCCGCCCGCGAGCATCGCCGACCTGCCCGGCGTGCTGCCGGAGCCGTTGGCGGAGATCGCCCGGGACGGCTACACCGGCAGCGTAGAGCAACTCGGCAAACTGCAGAATTTGTTGCGCACCTTGGTGAGCGGCGGTGTTTCCGCGCAGGTGCCGTTGCTCGGCGCCACCACCGTGGCCACCTATACCCGCACCTTCTGGCCCACCTTCGCCCGCGCGATGGCCGACGCCGCTGCCGACCCGGCGAACGTGCAGCGTCTGCGGGCCATCGAGGGCGCGACCTCGACCGACCCCACCGGGCGGTTCGTGTTCAGTGCCATCACCTGTAACGAGAACGCCGTGGCAGGCAGGCCGGAACTGCTCGGCGCGGCGGCAGGCACCATCGCCTCCGGCGGCAACGCCATGGACGCGCGCGCCGACCTGGTGCGCTCGGGGATGGCCTGTGGCTACTGGAAACCCGTGACGAAACCGGTGCCGATCACGGGCGCCGGGCTGCGCACCCCGCCCCTGGTACTGCAGAGCCGCCACGACGCGCTGACCAAGTACGAAGGCGGCCCGGCCATGGCCACGGCGCTGGGCGGCGCGCTGGTCGTCGTGGACGGCGGCGACCACGGCACGTTCGGTCGCGGCAATCCGGCGGTGGACGAGGCCGTGCTCACCTACTTGCGCACCGGAAAGGTCGGCATCACACGGGCCGACGAGGCTCCGCTGCCCACACGCTGAGAGTCCGACCCCACGAAAGTGGTTCGTGATCGGTGTCCGACATCGCGAGCTGGGACTCCTGGCGGCGCGAAAGGCCGGTCGGCGGCCTCGGCTCCGAATTCGCGGCCCGGCTCCGCCTCCCGCCAGGTAGGCAACCCGCACTCGCCCCCGTGGCGGCCGAGCCTTTCGCCGGCGGCCGGTGGTCCTCACCACGGTCGCGAACTCGTCATCTCGATCGCGCCGCCGTTGTCCTCGCGCGCTGTCGATCCGGGGTCGATCGGAGCGCGGCGAGCGGCGTGCAGCTCCGAATATTCGTTCCCTGTCGACGCCGGTGCGATTCACGTCGCGCAGTTCAGCGATATCCGCCGGTCGGGACTCCGTTCACCGCTTTCGTGTGCGGACCACGCTTGTCCGAGGTCGGCGAAGGACCACGACGACGGCTGTGGCGGATGTGTCGTGGTGCGACCGGTCCGGTCGCGTCCGAGAATGTGAGGATGACACCCGCTGCGCGAGTCATCCTCGCTCCGGACAAGTTCAAGGGGTCGCTCGCCGCGCCCGAGGTGGCGGCGGCGCTGGCTGACGGTTTGCGGCGGAGCGCGCCGGACACCGAGATCCGGCAGCTGCCGGTCGCAGACGGCGGTGACGGCACGGTCGAGGCGTTCGTCGCGGCGGGTTGGGCGCGGGTGGAGGTGACCGCTCCGGGGCCGACGGGGGTTCCGCGTCGCACATCCTATGCCCGGCACGGTGCGACCGCGGTCGTCGAACTGGCGGCCGTGGTCGGACTGTCGATTCTGCCCGTGGGTCGGCTGGACCCGTTGGGCGCGAGCACATATGGGCTCGGCGTGGTGTTGGCGCATGCCATGGAGCACGGCGCGAGCGACATCGTGCTCGGTCTCGGTGGCAGCGCCTCCACCGACGGCGGCGCGGGCATGGTGCAGGCGCTCGGCGTCCGTGTCCTGGATGCCGACGGACAGGAATTGCCGAGCGGTGGAGCGGCTTTGGCCAAGGCCGCGAGTCTGGACCGCTCTGGCTTGCACCCTGGTGTCGCCGGTACGAAGATCACGCTGGCCTGTGACGTCGACAATCCGCTCCTCGGGCCGACCGGCGCGGCGGCGGTGTACGGGCCGCAGAAGGGCGCCGGGCCCGCCGAGGTCGATGTCCTCGAATCCGCTCTCGCCACTTGGGCGCAACTCGTCGGCCCAGAGTTCGCGCGGCTGCCCGGCGCGGGCGCGGCGGGCGGTACCGGTTTCGGCGCGCTCGCCGTGCTGGGCGCGCGGGTCCGCAGCGGTATCGAGGTCGTGCTCGAACTGCTCGATTTCCCCGCCCTGCTCGCTACCGCCACCCTCGTGGTCACCGGTGAGGGATCGCTCGATCGGCAGAGCTTGCACGGCAAAGCGCCGGTCGGCGTGTGCGCGGCCGCGCGTAAGGCCGACGTCCCGGTGGTAGCCGTGGCGGGCCGCACGCTGCTCACGCCCGACGAGATCCGGGCCGCGGGCTTCGCGGACTGCTACGCGCTCGCCGCTCTGGAACCCGACCCGGAACGGTCGATGGCAGAGGCGGCGTCGCTGCTCCGACGCGTCGGCGCGCGGATCGCCGACGACCGGCTGGATTAGCTCGCCGACGCCAGCGTGCCGGCGGCCAGTTGGTGCTTGTGCCGGTCGCCCCATTCCTCGAGCGGGCGCAGCGCCACGGCCAACTCCTCGCCGAGCGGCGTGAGCGAGTACTCCACTCGGGGCGGGACCTCGGGATAGACCTCGCGGTGCACCACACCGCTGGCCTCGAGCTGACGCAGGTTCTCGGCGAGCACCTTCTCACTGACTCCGTCGAGCAGCTTGCGGATCTGGCCGAAGCGCTGGGGCCCGATGCCGAGCACCCACATCAGGTGCATCTTCCACTTGCCGCCCACGACATCGATCGCGACCGTCATGCCGCACACTTCGTGATCCGCGTCACTGTTCATGCCCACCGCGCTCCTCTGACCTCGTTTCGAACCCCGAGGTAAGCAACCGCACCTCCACGTTCGGTCTTCCCGACTCTACCTGCGGGAACGACGATGAATTCCGGCGCCGAAGCAAGTAACCGACGAGAATCGAAGGGACACATCATGTCCGAACAGACCACCGCCCGCGCTGTCTCCGTCGTCGGCCTCGGGCCGATGGGGCAGGCGATGGTCCGGGCCTTCCTGGCCGCGGGCGTCGAGGTGACGGTGTGGAACCGCAGCCCCGAGAAGGCCGACGCCATGGTCGAAATCGGCGCGAAGCGCGCCGCGACCGTCGCCGCCGCTCTCGATGCCAACGAAGTCACCGTGCTCAGCCTGACCCACTACGCGGCGATGTACGACGTGCTCGGTCCGGCGACCGGCCACCTCGACGGCAAGGTGATCGCGAATCTATCCTCCGATTCGCCGGAGCAGGCCCGAAAGGGCGCGGCGTGGGTCCGCTCGCACGGCGCGCAGTTCCTCTCCGGCGGCGTCATGTCGGCGGGGGACAACATCACACATCCAGCGTCCTACATCTTCTACAGCGGCCCGCGTGCGGTGTTCGACGCCCACGCCGAGCTGCTGCGCCCCTTGAGCCCGCAGGAATACCTCGGCGCGGACGACGGCCTGGCGCAGATCTTCTACCAGGGGCTGCTGACCATCTTCCATCCCTGGTTGCTCGCCTTCGACCAGGCCACGGCGATGATCGATCGGTCGGGTCACGACGTCGCGGCGTTCGTCCCGTTCGCGATCCGCTCGGCCGCCGCATTCCCCTACTTCATGGAGGAGCACTCGGTCGCCAACAAGAACGGCGGCTGGGCGTCATTGGCCAGTCTGAAGATGATGGAGGCGGGCGCGCAGCACGTTATCGACGCGAGCGAGGAAATCGGCGTCGACGCCGTCCTCTCGCACACCGCCCAGGGGCTGTGGCGCAAGGCCATCGCCGCCAGCGAGCGGGCCGGAAAGCCTATTTCCACCTACGCCCTGCTGCGCGACCCCGCCTGACGTCGCGGAGTCGGCCGGGTCCTCGCACTGTCGGCGCGAGGACCCGACGGGGGTCTTCTGCTTTCCCAGGGTTTGATATGCAGCCTTGTGGTTGCCTATTGTGTAGATAGGCAGCCGCAAGGCTGCATGTTGGAAAGGTGAGCGATGGACGAGGTGTTTCGGGCGCTGGCCGACCCGAGCAGGCGGCGGCTGCTGGACAGCCTGAATGCCCGCAACGGGCAGACGCTGCGGGAGTTGTGCGCGGGGCTGGCGATGGCCCGCCAGTCGGTGAGCAAGCATCTCGCGGTGCTGGAGGCGGCAAATCTCATCACCACCCGGCGAAGTGGCCGGGAAAAACTGCACTACCTCAATGCCGAGCCCATCAACGCCATCGCCGAACGCTGGATCGACCGGTACGACCGCGAGCGCGTGAACGCCCTCGCCGACCTGAAGAGAGCACTGGAGGAACAATCCATGGGTGACAACGCATTCGTCTACACGACCTACATCAAGACCACCGCCGAAAAGCTCTGGCAAGCGCTGACCGATCCGGCGTTCACCAGCCGCTACTGGGGCGCGAGCTTCGACACGGACTGGCGTCCCGGATCGGAAATGACTTGGCGCCAGCAGAATTGGAGCAGCAAGGATCCCGAACAAGTCGTGCTGGAGGCCGAACCGTATCGCCGCTTGTCCTACACCTGGCACACCTTCGACCCGGCCTTCGCCGAGACGTTCGACATGAATCCCGACGACGTCGCCGCCTGGTCCCGCGAACCCCGCTCGAAAGTGACGTTCGAGCTCGAGCCTCGGGGCGAGACCGTCAAGCTGACCGTCATCCACGACGGCTTCGAACCGAACAGCCAAGTCCTCGAAGGAATCAGCACCGGCTGGCCCAGCATCCTCTCCAACCTCAAAACCCTCCTGGAAACCGGCGAACCCCTCCCGGCTCCATAGGCCTCTAGGAAACACGAAGAGAGCAGTGCTCTTGACTTTGTCGCGCCCTTCGTGGAACACTTCTCTCTATAGAGAGCAGTGCTCACAACAAGGAGTAGTCATGGACCTCAACACCCGCTACGTCGGCCCCGCCGGATTCGACGCGGTCTTCAACCGGATCGCCAACCTGCTGCCCAAGCTGGGCATCAGCGTGATGGGGTCGCGGCTGCTCGCGGTGCGCGGGCGCAAGAGCGGGGAATGGCGCACGACGATGGTGAACCTGATGGTGCGCGAGGACGGCGAGCGCTTCCTCGTCGCGCCGCGCGGGCACACGCAGTGGGTGCGCAACCTGCGCGTGGCGGGCGGGGGCGAGCTGCGGCTCGGCCGCAAGGTCGAGGTGTTCACCGCCACCGAGGTGCCCGATGCCGACAAGGTGCCGCTGCTGCGCCTCTATCTGCGGAAGTGGGGGTGGGAGGTCGGCAAGTTCTTCGAGGGCGTGACCAAGGACGCCACCGATGAGGAACTCGCCGCCATCGCGCCGGGGTTCCCGGTCTTCCAGCTGAAGTGAGCTCAGCGCGAGCGGGCCAGGAATTCGATGGCGGCGGCGTAACCCTGGATGCCCATTCCCGCGACCACGGCGGTCGCGATCGGAGAGATGTAGGAGTGGTGCCGGAACTGTTCGCGTGCGTGCACATTGCTGATGTGCACCTCGACGATCGGGAGTTCCGGGATCACCAGCGCGTCGCGGAGCGCCACCGAGGTGTGGGTGAGGCCGCCGGGGTTGATCACGATGCCCGACTCGGCGCCGCGCGCCCGGTGGATGCGATCGATCAGCGCGCCTTCGGAGTTGGACTGGAAGGCGACGATCTTCCGGTCGAACTTCGCCGCGGTCCGTTCGCACAACTCCACGACGTCCTCCAGCGTCGCCGACCCGTACACCTCCGGCTGCCTGGTGCCGAGCATGTTGAGGTTCGGGCCGTTCAGAACCAGGATCGGGCCCGGCGTCGCGTCCGCGGTCACAGCCATGCACGGCAAGATACCGCGTCACACCGCGCCGCCCGACCGGGCCCGACCGGCTACAGCCCCTGCGGGCCTTCCGAACGCAGGTCGTCGACCTTCCGCATGGCTTCGCGCAATTCCTCGAGCCACGTCTCCGCGTGTTTGCCCGCCAGTTTCACCGTCCAGGCGAGCGCGTCGGCGCGAGAACGGGCGACGCCCGCGTCGACCAAGGTGTCGAGCACCTTTCGTTCCGGCTGACGCAACCGGGTCATCACGGGCACGGCCAGGTGGGTGAACAGAATCCGTTCCCCGTCCACCGAGACGCCCCAGGCCACATTGCGCCGGTAGCGGTGCTGCGCTTCGTTCGCGATCTGCATCCGGGCGGGCCGGGTGGACTCGCGGAACCGGGCGACCGCTCCCTCCTTGGCCGCGCGGGGAACGTCTTCGGTCGAGGCTTCGGAATCGTCGGCGTCCGGCTTCTTCTCCGGCTGCGGAATCGGCAGCTCACCGATGACGACGATTTCGTCCCGGTCGATCTCGATCACCGGCGGGCCGGTGAACCAGTCGCTCGGCAATCTTCCGGCGAACCAATCGGGTACGTCCGACGGGTCCGGCAGGTCGGCTTGCTGCCAACCGCCCGTTCGTCCGAAACCCCGGCCGCGGTGTGCGTTTCTCATGGCGGGTCACCTACTTACTGTGGTGCGTTGCTTTCAGTGATTACAAGATTACGTCGCAAACTACGCGGGGGAGTTGCGCTCAGTGCGAACAAGGGTCCGGTTGCTTCGATCCGGACCCGTGGGGGTATTTATTGATACGAAACGTCGAGTCGGGTAGTAACCGCGCGACTTTTCGAGAAGGCCGGTACGGTAGCGGCGCCGGTTGCCGCCGACCGGCTGGACGATGATCATGAAAGGCCCCCCGAGATGCATGATCCCGGGGCAGAATTGGGATGCTGAGCATGGGTAACGTCCGCGCTACGGAGGCATCGCGGTCTGGTCTTTTTCGGGTACGGTGGTCTTGTTACTGGAGTGACAAGAGTGAAGAGTGGGCGACATGGACGTGTGGGGATCCCGCCGCTTTCGTGTTCGCGGCGCAATGGCACTCATGGGGGTGGCGGCGCTCGCGCTCGGGATCGGGTCGTGCGGGATACACGAGAAGCAGAATGAAGCGGAAGCGGTCGTGGAGCGCTTCACGGACCTGCTCGACGATCAGGACTACACCAAGGCGGCAGACCTGACGTCGTACCCCATCGCGGCCACAGCAACTCTGAAGCAAATGTTCGAGGGGTTGCATGGCGCCAAGGTCGACTACCGCAAGACCCAGTTCATCGGTCTGGACGCGCAGTCGGCGATCTTCAGCATGGACGTCGAGTGGAGCTTCGGCGAGCGCAAGACCTGGAATTACAGTCTCGAGGGCAACGTCCGCAAACTCGCCATCGGCTGGCGGATCTCCTGGGAACCCGCGGTCGTGATGCCGCAGCTGGCGCACAACCGGACGGTGCGGCTGGTGCGCACCTATCCGACGCCGGCGCCGCGGGTCAACGACATCGCCGGTGAACCGCTGATGACCGAGCAGACCATCAACGTCGTCAAGCTCGATCCCGCCAAGATGCCCGACCCGGTCGCGTCCACCGACGCGCTGGCGAAGGCCATCGAGCCGGTCGCGCCGCTGATCACCGGGCCTGCGCTGATGCAGCAGCTGGCCACCTCGCAGGGCAAGCCGATCATCGCGGTGAACTTGCGCGAGGGGGATTTCGCGATCCTCGAGCCGCGGATGGCGCCGATACCGGGTGTGGTGATGGAGAAGCAGCCACGGTTGATCTCCGCCGACCGCCGGGTCTGGTCGCCGATGCTGGACGCGCTGCGCAAGGTGCAGCAGGAGAGTCAGGAAGCGCATTCCGGGTGGGGCGTGCAGCTGTTCGAGCAGGACGGCCGGTTCATCACGCAACTCGCCGGTCAGCAGGGTCCACCGGGACCGGACATCGCGGGCACGATGGACCAGCGCCTGCAACGTGCCGCCGAGGACGCGGTGGTCAGCGTGCCCACGCAGGCCTCGATCGTGGCGATCCAGCCGTCCACGGGGGCGGTGGTTGCGGTCGCGCAGAACAGCCAGGCCAGTGAGCACGGCTCGGTGGCGTTCACCGGACTGTATCCGGTGGGCGGCAACATGGACCTGTTCCGCGCCGTCGCGGCGTCGGCGAAGAACAAGGCGCCGCAAGATGTCTCGGTGCAGGACGCGGCCGAGGCGGCGACCGCGCTCGGCGTCGGCATCGACTTCAAGGTGCCCGGCCTCGACGAGGTGACCGGTCGCCTGGCCATCGCGGGGCGCAGCGCCGAGCAGGTGCTCCAAGGCGGTGGTTCGGACGCCGTCCTGGCCAGCCCGTACGGCATGGCCATCGCCGCGGCCGCGATCGCGCGCGGGGCCGTGCCGCCGCCGATGATCGAGGCCGGACGCCCGAGCGCCACCGACGCCCGGCTCGACCCGCTGCCGCCGCAGACCGCCGACCGGCTGCGCGGCATGCTGCGCGACGCCACGAACGCCCCGGAACTGGCGAGCGTGCGCCGCTACCGCGACGTCGCCGCGTTCGCCGCGACCGCGGGTCCGGACGGGTGGCTGATCGGGTCGATGGGCGATCTGGCCTTCGCGATCCACATCAACGACGTGGACAGCAAGGACGCGACCGCGCGGATGGCGGCCAGGATGTTGCAGGCGCTGGCGACTCCGGAGCCGTGATCACCGCACGGCTTTGTACACCGCGCGCCAGCCGAGCAGGAACACCGCGAGCACCACACCGGCGACCAGCACGAAGCTGACCGCTGTGCCCTGACCGCTGACCACGCGCAGCAGCATGCCCCCGACCAGGGTGCACGCCCAGATCACGACTCCGGCGGGCCACAGCGGGGTGATGTCGAAGCGCCCGCCGCCCGCGGCGGCGCGCCACCGGAGCGCCACGACCAGCCAGCCGACGACCAACCCCGTCGCGAACGGCCACACGGTGCGCAGCAGCCCGGCAAGCACCGCTTCGTCGTGGCTGCGCCTGCCGATCGCGCAGAAGACGACGACGAGCAGCGCATCGACCACGAAGGGCACCAGTTTCCTCACGCGGGCCAGCGTAACGGCAGCCAGGACGCGGCTTCCGTCACAGCCGCCGCTGCTCGAACTCCTTCTCGAACTCCGCGTCGTCGGCCTGCGGTCTACGGAACAGGAACAGGAACACGATCCACCCGGCGATGGCGACCAGGATGAAGCTCACCATCCGATAGACGAACGCCGCGGCCACCGCCTGCGCGGCGGACAGGCCCGCGGCGGCGGTGAGACCGTAGATCAGCGTCGCATCGACGTAGACGATGCCGCCCGGCGCGAACGGGATCGACCCGACGGCCTTGCCCACGGCGAACGCGAGCAGCAGACCGGCGATGCGCGGATCGGCGCCGACCGCGTAACAGGCCGCGCCCAGGCAGGCCACGTCGGCGAAACGATGCATCAGCGCCCAGAGCGTGACCAAGACGCCGTCGCGCTTGCCGAGCTCAACCGACTCCAGCTGACCGAGCATGTCCTCGATCTTGGCGGCGCCGTGCTCTGGCGGGCGTTTGCGCAGCCGGTTGACCAGCGCCAGCAGGTTGCGCAGCAGCGCGTCGAGCGAGCCGGGATGGCGTGAGACGTGATTGCCCGCCCACACCAGCGCGACGACGGCGGCCAGCGAGAGGATCAGCTTCAGCGGGCCGATCTTCCCGCCGGCCAGCAGCGTGCCGCCGACGCCGAGCAGCGCCAGCCCCACCGCGGCCACCACGCCGGAGAACACCAGCTGCCAGGAGGCGACGACCGGACTGGCGCCCCAGCGTCTGGTCTGCCGGTAGGTGAACGCGGTGGAGAACACCTGGCCCGCGGGCAGGGTCACCGACATCGCCGTCGCACCGTAGACCACGGCGACGGACTTCCGCTGACTCACCGCGACGCCGCCCGCGTTGAGCAACTGCTTCTGCACCCGGCCGAATCCACTCATCGACAGCGCTTGCAGCCAGATCGCGGCCGCCAGCCAACCCCAGTGGATCTCGGTGAGTTTGCGCCAGGACTCGTGCAGCCGCGGCCAGAGGTACACGCCCTCGGCGATCAGCAGGGCCAGCAGAGCGGCGCCGAGCACCCATTTCAACCAGCGGAATCTGCCACGGCGGGGACCCGCCGTGAGCGGCGGCGCAGGATCGTCTGCTCGTTCCCCGTCGGCCGTCACGCGGTCAGCCTAACGAACGCGCCGTTTCGACATCGGTATCGTCGGGCGCGTCGGCCCGTTCTCGTGGCCAGGCCAAAAGCGTTTTCCTGCGTCTGCCGCGCAGCTGTACCTCGTCGCCGGTTTCCCACTGGTCCTGCTCGCTCTCCTCGGCGAAATACAGCGCACTGCCCGAGGCCAGCGTCCGGCCGGGACGTTCTTTGGCCAGCTCGGTGAGCCGGGACGCCTCGTTGACCGGATCTCCGATCACCGTGTACTCGAAGCGGTTGGCCGCGCCGATGTTCCCAGCGACGGCCAGTCCCGCCGAAACACCGATCCCGATGTCCAGGCCGGGAACTTCGCGCAGGGTCTCACGCAGTTCGCGCGCGGCGGCGAGCGCGGCGGTCGGCGCGTCCGGGCGGTCCAGCGGCGCGCCGAAGATGGCCAGCGCCGCGTCGCCGACGAATTTGTTGACGAAGCCGTGGTGGCGGTCGATCACGTCGACCACGATGCGAAAGAACTCGTTGAGCAGGCTCACCACCTCGGTGGGCGGCCGCTCGGCCGCGGTGGCGGTCGACCCGACCATGTCGACGAACAGCACGGCGACGAACCGAGTCTCGCCGCCGAGTTCGGTGCCGTAGTCCAGCGCCCGCTGTGCCACCTCTTCGCCGACGTGCTGACCGAACAGCTCCTGCAGCTGACGGCGCTTCGCCGCCTCCTCCATCATCCGGTTGAAGCCGACCTGCAACAGGCCGATCTCACTGCCGTCGAAGACCTCGACCTGTACGTCCCGCGCCCCGGCCTGGACCCGGTCGATGGCCTGGCTGAGCTGGCGCACCGGGTCGGAGATGCTCGAACCTGTGAGCATCGACAGCGCGAGCGCCTGCATGATCACCACGCCGCACAGCAACAGAATGGAGATGGCCAGCGACTGTGCGGAGAACTTCACGTCCGAGGAGATCTGGGTCACGCACAGCAGCACGATGGCGATGGTGGGCGCGAAGGTGCCCATGCCCCAGGTCATCCCCATCCTGGTACCGACACCGGGAGTGAGGGTGTGGTCGAAGGTGCCCTCGGTCAGCGCTTGGGCCGCCACCGGGCGGAGGATGCGCTCACCCAGCATGTAGGTGAAGCCGAACACGATGGTCGCGGCCATGCACTCGGTGACGATGACCGCGCCCGCCAGCGCGGGAGTGTCCCTGATGATCAGCGCGGCCAGCACGGCTCCGCCGGTCAGCCACAGCGCGAGGTGCAGGATCGCCTGGCGCAGCGGTGCGTGCAGCGCGGCCATCTGCTCCTGGCGGCTCGGCGGTCCGCCGCGCATCTGCCAGCGCATCACCGGGCGCAGCATCAGCGCGGACGCGGCCATGCTGAGCAGGCCGCCCGCCACGAAGACGACGGCCGGGATCAGCAGGCCGGTGCTCCTGGCACCGGTTGGCTCGCCCTCGGGGACGGGTAGTCCGTACTGGATGAAGGCCCACACCAGAACCGCGCCGAAAGCGTTCGCCAGCAGCATCGATGTCAGGTACAGCGGCCAGCGCGTTCGCATGGTCTGTTTGACCGCTTCCAGAGGCGCCGACACGGGGTCCAATCTAGCGTTCCGGTCCGGTCGGCCTGTCCGCGGCGCTGGCCGCCGGTGACGGCGGACAGGCTACGGCAGGGCCGATTAGGCGTACCTCCACCTGCGCTCCGGCCATGCGCGGGCTAAGGACGGACTACGTCCGACAGCGCCCATTAGGCTCACGGAGGTGACCGACCCGAAGCCAAGTCCAGAGCGGAAAATCACGCTGTCGCGGCCCGCCGCGGAGACGGTGCACCCGATCGTCCGGGTATCGGCGGAGTGGGCCTGGCGTCTGCTGGTGCTGTTCGCGCTGGGGCTCGCGGTCACGGCTATCGTGCAGAAGTTGGCGACCGTGGTCATCCCGCTGGCGATCGCGCTGTTGGCGGCGGCGCTGCTCGCACCGCTGGTGGACTGGATGCAGCGATTGGGTGTGCCGCGCTCGGTGGGTGTCTTCGTCGCGCTGGTCGGGTCGATCGGCGTGGTCGCGGGCATCATGACCTTCGTCGTGGAACAGTTCGTCGCCGGTGTGCCGCAGCTGTCGAACCAGTTCACCGACAGCATCCATCAGATCCAGGACTGGCTGATCAACGGCAGGCTGCATCTGAGCAACGAGCAGATCCGCAACGTGGGCGACGCGATCGTCAAGGCGATCCAGTCCAATCAGGACAGCCTGACCAGCGGGGCGCTCACCACCGCGACCGTGATCGGCGAATTGCTGACCGGCGCCTTCCTGACGCTGTTCATCCTGATCTTCTTCCTCTACGGCGGCGATCAGATCTGGGAGTTCGTCACCAGGATCGTGCCCACCGACCATCGCGAGCGGGTCCGCACCGCCGGACGGCTCGGGTTCGGCACGCTGGTCGGGTTCGTCCGCGCGACCGTCGTGGTCGCCGCGGTGGACGCCATCGGTATCGGCGCCGGGCTGGCCATTCTCGGTGTGCCCTTGGCGTTGCCGCTGGCCTCGCTGGTGTTCATCGGCGCGTTCATCCCGATCATCGGCGCGTTCCTGGCCGGATTCATCGCGGTGTTCATCGCGCTGGTGACCAAGGGGCTGGTCACCGCCCTGATCGTGCTCGGCATCATCATCGCGGTGATGCAGCTCGAGGGCCATGTGCTGCAACCGCTGCTGCTGGGGCGGGCGGTCAGCATCCATCCGCTGGCCGTGGTGCTGGCGATCACGGCGGGCGTGGTGATCGGCGGGATCGCGGGCGGTCTGCTGGCGGTGCCGTTCGTGGCGGTGATGAACACGGCGATCCGGTCGTTGCTGGAAGGCCCCGAGGAACTGTACGGGGAGCTGCAAACCGGCGAGGACCATCACGGGCTGTATTCGGCCGAACCGGATCGGCCCGAGCCCGGCCGGTTCGACGTGGCCGCGACGCTGATCGAGGCGTCCAAGAAGCAGGCCACGGAGCCGGCGCAGCGGAAGGCGGAGTCCGATGACGGCGCGCAAGCCGGCGACGGCACGGCGAAGGGCTGAGCTGCGCTCGGCCGACGTGGCGACCACACCGCTGTGGCGGGCCGCGCAGGCGCTGCGGTTGGTCACGCTGCTGTACGCGGTCGGTCAGCAGATCGCTTCGGTGCCGTACTACACGAACCAGCGGTTGAGCTGGGTCCTCATCGCGTTGATGGCGGTGTGGTCGGGCGCTTCGGCGATCATGCTGTCGCAGTGGCATTTCCCCGAAGTGGCGCGGCTGCGCACTTGGGTGGTGATCGGCGATCACGTGGTCGTGATCGGGCTGATGGCGGCGACCCGCCTGGTCGCCGACTACGACTGGTATCACGGGCACCAGACGCTGCCCACCACGCTGTGGGCCACCAACGCCGTGATCGGCGCGGCGATCCTGCGCGGACCGTTCGCGGGCGTGTTGTCCGGAGCCTTGATCGCCGCGGTGTCGCTGACGGTGCGCGATCAGTGGGGTGAGGACGTGTGGGCGGACGCGACGGTGCCGGTGCTCGTCTCGGTGGGTCTCGCACTCGGCTTGGCGGCCAACACCGCGCGCCGCGCCCAGGACCAGCTCGAGCAAGCCGTGCGCCTGACCGCGGCGGCCGAGGAGCGTGAACGGCTGTCGCGCGAGGTGCACGACGGGGTGTTGCAGGTGCTCAGCTACATCAAGCGCCGGGGCAGCGAAATCGGCGGACCCACGGAGGAATTGGCCTTGCGCGCCGGTGAGCAGGAGGTGGCGCTGCGCGTGCTGATCACCGAGCAGGCCGATCACCGGGACGCGGGCGGAGCCGAGGTCGACCTGCGGCCACTGCTGACCGCGCAGTCCACGCCGACGGTGTCGGTGTCCACGCCCGGCGATCCGGTCCGGGTCGGCCGCTGGATGGCGAACGAGATCGCCTCGGCCGTGGCCACGGCGTTGTCCAATGTGGAGCTGCACGCCGGGCCGGATGCGAGAGCATATGTGTTGCTGGAGGACACCGGCGACGAAGTGGTGATCAGCGTGCGCGACGACGGCGTCGGCATCCCGCCGGGAAGGCTGGCCGAGGCGGAAGCCGAAGGGCGCATGGGAGTTTCCCGGTCCATCGTGGGGCGGATCGCGGCCCTCGGCGGCAGTGCGGACCTGCTCACCGAGATCGACGGCGGGGTCGGGTTCGGCACCGAATGGGAATTCCGGGTGCCCAGATGAGCGAGCGTCGGCGAGGCGCGGGCACGAGCGAAGACGGAGGCGCTGATGGCGGACCAGACGGCCGGGTCCATTTCGGTGATGGTGGTGGACGACCACCCGATGTGGCGGGACGGCGTCTCCCGCGATCTCACCGAAGCCGGATTCCGGGTGACGGCCACGGCCGACGGTGTCGCCGCGGCGAGCAGGCGCGCCGGGGCGGTGCGGCCGGACGTGGTGCTGATGGACATGCAGCTGCCCGACGGCAACGGGGCACAGGCGACGGCCGAGGTGCTGCGGGTGTCGCCGCAGAGCCGGGTGCTGGTGCTCTCGGCATCGGCCGAGCGTGACGACGTGCTCGACGCCATCAAGGCGGGCGCCTCGGGTTACTTGGTCAAGAGCGCGTCGGCGGCCGAGCTCATCGACGCGGTGCGCGCCACCGCGGCCGGTCAAGCGGTGTTCACACCGGGGCTGGCCGGACTCGTGCTCGGCGAGTACCGGCGGATGGCGACCACGCCGGTGCGCCCCGACGAACCGCACCGGCCCGCCCTGACCGAGCGCGAGACCGAGGTGCTGCGGATGGTGGCGAAAGGGCTGTCCGCCAAGCAGATCGCGACGCGGCTGGGACTGAGCCACCGCACCGTGGAGAACCATGTGCAGGCGACGTTACGCAAACTCCAGCTGGCGAACCGGGTCGAATTGACTCGCTACGCCATCGAACAGGGGCTCGAGTAGTCCGGAGGATGCGCTCGAATCAGGGATCGCCCTGATGCGGTGGTGGCCGTCCGCTGGGTAACCTCGATCGCATGGGTGGGCCCGAATCGGTATCGAATGCGGTCGGCTCCGGCGGCGCGGTGGGCGACCGGGAACTGCGCGTGTCGGACGCCGAGCGGGAACACGTCGGTCAGCTGCTACAGCGCGCGGTCGGCCTCGGCATGCTCTCGCTCGGTGAGTTCACCGAGCGGATGGACACCGCGCTGGCCGCCAAGACCCGCGGCGAATTGAACGCCGTCCTCATCGATCTGCCCGGCGTCCGCCTGGTGGGGCAGCCCGCCGCGCCGCCGTCCACGTTCGTGAACTCCTCGCCCGCCTTCACCAGACCCGCGTCCGGCTCGAACGGCGCGAGCAACGTGATCCGTTCGCGGTTGTCCGGGGTGAGCCGCCGCGGCCCGTGGCAGGTGCCGCCCACCCTGTATCTGAACAACTGGTTGTCCGGGGTCACCCTGGACTTCACCGAGGCGATCATGTCGACCCAGGTGGTCGAGCTGCGGGTCGACGACTTCGCCGGTTCGATCAATCTGATCGTGCCCGCGGAGGCCACCGTCGACCTGAACGGGCTGGAGCTGATCGGTTCCAGCGTGAACAACAAGGTCCGCACCGGGCCGCCGCTCGGCGCCCTGCACCTGGTGGTGCACGGCAAGATCCGATTCGGCTCGGTCACCGCGAAGCATCCGTTCATCGCGCAGTGGCGCCGGTTGATGGGTCGCTGACCGGCTGGTCAGCCCGCCGTGGGAGTCAGGTCGAGCGTCGGGTAGTCGGTGTAGCCCTCCGCGCCGCCCACGTACATGAGATGCGCGTCGCGCACCGGGTTGAGTGGTGCGCCGGTGCGCAGCCGCTCGACCAGATCGGGGTTGGCCAGGAAGGAACGGCCCAGCGAGATCGCGTCCGCTCCGCCCGCGAGCAGGCGCTGCGCCGCTTTCCGGCCGCCGTCCTCGGGCAACGGGACGCCCCAGCCCAGATTCGGGTTGGCGATGAGGGCCCCCGGCCACAGCGCCCGAATCCGTTGAAGCAGGGGCTGATCGGGATCGGCGAAGACGTAGTGCAAGTAAGCGAGGCCCTTGCCGGCCAGCGCCGAGACTAGTGCGGGGTAGATGTTCTCGGTGTCGCCCTCATCGATGCCGTTGACGGACACGCCGGGGGAGATCCGCACGCCGACGCGCTCGGCGCCGATCGCGTCGGCGATCGCCTCGACCACCGCCACGGTGAATCGGATGCGGTTGGCCACCGACCCGCCGTAGGCGTCGGTGCGCTGGTTGGTGTTCTGCGCCAGGAATTGGTGCAGCAGGTAGCCGTTCGCGCTGTGCACCTCGACTCCGGCGAATCCCGCCGCGATCGCGTTTTCTGCCGCGGACGCGAAATCGGCAATGGTGGCTTCGATATCGGCGGTGGTCATCTCCAGCGGGACGACGGCATCCTGCGCGCCGCTGGGAGTCTGGATGGGCTCGGGTAACGGAACCGGCGAGGGCGCGACCGGGTGCAGCCCGCTGTTGTCCGGATGGCCGACCCGGCCGCCGTGCTGGAGTTGCAGGAACATTCGCCCGCCCGCCGTCGCGACGGCGCCGGTCACCGCTCGCCAGCCCGCCACGTGCGCGTCGGTGTAGATGCCGGGAATGTCGGCGTAGGTCTGGCCCACCCGGTTCGGCGTGGTCGCCTCGGCGATGATCAGGCCGGCGCTCGCGCGCTGTGCGTAGTAGGTCGCCATGATCTGGGACGGCGTGCCGTCGGCCGCGGCGCGGTTACGGGTCATCGGCGCCATCACGAGGCGGTGCGGCAGCACCAGGGAGCCGAGGGCCACGGGCTGGAAGAGAGCGGAAGCCGCTGCGTTCGTCATGCTGATACGGTAAAACTTGACAGCGATGTGAGATTCAAGCCCGAAGGCGAAAGGCCAGGTGACGGATGCGAATCGGGGAACTCGCCCAGCGCACCGGCGTGAGCGAACGGTCGCTGCGCTATTACGAGGAGCAGGGCATGCTGGCCTCCGACCGCACGGGCGGCGGTCACCGCGACTATCCGGAGCGCGCGGTGGACCGGGTCATCCACATCCAAGAGTTGCTCGCGGCAGGACTCACCAGCAAGAAGATCGCGCGAATTCTGCCCTGCATGCGCGACGCGGACGGCGGTCCCAACGAGTACGCCACGCCCGCGCTCGTCGACGAGTTGCACACCGAGCGCGAACGGATCACCCGCACCATCAATGATCTCCTGCGCTCGCGCGAGGTGCTGGACGAGGTGATCGAACGAGCCGGGGAACGACCGGCGGGCTAGGTGTTGACCCCGATCCGGCGGGCGAACGCGCGCAGCGGCACCTTGCGGTCGTGGTCGAGCAGTTCGGACACGATGTGGCGCGGCAGCGACTGGTATTTCAGCCAGTCCGCGCCGCCCACCCGTTCCGCGGTGAGCAAGGCGTCCAGCGCGCGCTGGTGCCGGCCGGTGCGGGTCAGCGCGACCGCCGTGTCGGCGAGGTGCCGCGCCCGGGATGCCTGCGGGAGACTGCCGTTGACCGGCATGTCCTTGGCCGCGGCCAGCGCCTCCGGGTAGCGCTCGGAGGAGATGTTGACATCGACCGTCTGCATGACGACCTGGGAAGGGCCGAAATAGGTCTCGTAATCCTGCCGGTCCGTGCCGATCCGCAGGGCCACCTCGCTCGCCGCCTCCACCAGGGACAGGGCGTCGTGCACGTCCTGGGCCCGGCCCGCCGCGGTCGCGCCCTGCAACACCAGCGAGCCGTAGGCGGACAGATGCGCGGGCGTGACGTCGCCGGAGGGCTCCAGGGTCGCGGCCGCGTTCAGCGCCACGCCGCGCGACTCGTCGTAGCGGCCCTGCACCAGCAACTGCCAGGCCACCGAACCGCGGATGGTGGCCAGCAGTAGGGGATCGTTGCCCAGCTCGGCGGCGGCGAGCGCCTGCCGGATGGCCAGGAACGCCGGATCGGTCTGGCCGAGATGCACCAGCGTGCATCCGGTTACCCAGTACATCCGGGCCAGCAACTCGTTGGCGGGTGCGACCGAACCGTTGCGCGCGGCGTGCACGGTGGCGCGCAGCTGGGTCAATCCCGGCGGAAGGATCGAGGTCAGCAGCTCGTAGCGGCCCGACCAGTAAGCGCCCCAAGCGTATTCGACCGAGCGCCGTCCGTCGTCGAGGCTGACCGCCTCCTCTTCCCTTGTCTCGCCGAGCAGGTCGTCTACCGGCGTCAGCGCGCGGCGGATGGCCACGATGCCCGCGTCCGGATTGGTGGACGGCACGCCTTGGCGCTTGCCGATCAGATCGGCGATATCCACGTCCAAGGCGCGCGCGATCTTCTGCAAGCTGGCGATGGAGGCGGTTTGGCGGCCACCCTGCTCGAGTTTGCGCACCAGATCCACGCTGACCCCCGCCTGATCGGCGAGCTGGCGCTGCGTGAGCGCCTTCCCGCGGAACTGGCGGATCCGAACTCCGATCGACGATTCGTCCATACCCAAGTCCTTTTGTTAAATCTGGGTTTCAGAGTACGACGCTATGTTATCTGCGACTACCGAAGTGGGACATTGCGTACGACTCGTTCGCTGCTGGTTGGAATACCGTTGCCTTTCTGCAACTTTGACTACAAAGGGCGGCGGCAATGAAAACCATGCCGAAGAACACCTTGCAGGCCGGGCGCGCCGATCGCGCGTGGCGGCCTGGTGCACAGACCACGCGACCGGCGCGCCACAGCGCGATTCGACCGGTACGCCAGGTCAGCGCTCTGCCCGCGAACGCTGGAACACGGATGCGCGACCAGCGCGGGTTGCTACCCCGAAAGCCTCTCGTTTCGACCGAATTCGGCTACTGCGATGCGGAGTAAAGCGATGTTCGAGGGCTGTCACGACCCCCATGAAGTCGCGCATCTGCTGCGGCATACCTACGGGCTTCCGGTTCAGTTGCTGGCCGGACGCCCGACGATAACCACCGGCTCCATCATGGGCGCGGTCGTCATGCCGCCGGAACTCGGTCGCAAGGTGCTCGTCCAATTGGACCGTAACCACACCGCACCCGTGATCGCCGATCCGGGCGAGCGCACGTGGACCTTTCTCGTCACGCCGCCGAGCCCAGCTCGGCCGGTCGAGGTCGCGGTCCGGCGCTGTCTCGCCGGTCACGGGGTCACCGTGGTTCCCGGCGGTCGCATCATCCTGCTCCCCAGCTCCGACTCGGCACTGGGCTGGCACTGGGCAGGCGAACCTGCGCCGGGCGTCCTGCGCATGCCGCCGCGCACCGCGGTGATCGAGGCGGTGCACGAGGTCGTCGGGTTGCGCACCCACTGACCACTCGGCGCGACCGGTCCTCATCCGACTGCTCCGGGTGAGGGCCGGTCGGGCGGGTAGAACCCGCCTGTCTACCAGGGGTAACTACTCATGCTCGCGCGCGTCGCGGTGACCAGCATGAAGTCATGACTACCTCCATCGATCCGGCGTTGCTCGCGCGTCTCTCCGGCGAGTTCACGACGCTGGGGACGCAGCTGGGCGTGCTCGGCCGGGATCTGCGTGTGCTACATGAGCAGGTCGTCGCGGATGCGGGTGTCCCGGTGCGTCCGGCCTCATCCGACACGCCGGGAGCGCCCGGGAACGAGGTACCGCGCGGGGCAGCGTCCGGCGAGGCGCGCGATTCGATCGCGCAACCGTCGGCACACGGCGAGACCGGCGGACGGGCGTTCGGCGATGCCACGGAATCCGGTGCGCCCGCACGGCCGGTTGCGGGATCGTCGAGTGGAATCGGAGGGTCTGTCAGCGGTGGGTTCGCTGGATCGTCGTCGCGTGCGGCCGATGCACACGCCAGCGGTGCGTTCACTGGGTCGTCGTCGCGTGCGGCCGATACGTTTGCCAGCGGCGGGTTCGCGGGATCGGGAAACGCGGCGTCCGGTGCGATACCACCGATTACGCCGCCCTGGCCGGGACAATCGCCGACGGCCGGTGTTCCGGTTCCCCCTCCGCAGCCCGCATACGTTCCGCGTTTCGCCCCACCGCACGGCGGTGCGTGGGGTGGCGCTCCGTGGCCGCCGAACGCGCGGGGAACGATGCCCGGAGCGGTGCCGCCTCGCCCGCCTATCCCACCGCGCGCGGGGCCACCGGTGCCGCATACGCCGTGGTGGCAGCGAGACGGGGTGATCAGCCGGATCTTGGCGCTGGCGGGTGTCGCGGTGACGTTGATCGGCGTCGCGATGCTCCTGGTTCTGGCCGCGCAGGCCGGATTCTTCGGGCCGGTGCCGAGAGTGATTGCGGGAGCGGTCTTCTCGGCTGGGTTGTTGGCTGCGGGTATACGAGTCTTCCAGCGGACCGGAGGGCGGGTCGGCGGTATCGCACTGGCGGCCACCGGCATCGCGGGCGCCTATCTCGATGTCGTCGCGGTGACCGCCATCTACCACTGGCTGCATCCGGTACTCGGGCTCGCCGTCGCTTTCGGTGTCGCCACCGCGGGCGTCGGTTTGGCGATGCGGTGGCGCTCGCAGCCATTCGCGGTCCTGGTGGTGCTCGCCGCGGCGGCGCTTTCTCCGGTGATGACCACGCGGGTGGTACTCCTCGCGTTCCTGATCGTGTTGCAATTGGCTTGCCTACCGGTGCAATTGACGCGCAACTGGCCATACCTGCACGTGACGCGCACATTGCCCGCCGCACTGGCGACGTTCGCGTTCGTCGCGGGTGCGGTTCTCGGAACTCCCGCCGCTGGAGAGCGCAGTTGGGTGCTCGTGGCCGCGGTGGCGGTCGCGTCGGTCGGAATCACCGGGACGATCGTCGTCGTCCGGCACCGGCCGGCCGATCTCACCGCCTCGCTGACGATGGCGGCAGCGCTCGTGCCGATGCTGCTCGCCCCGGGGATGTATTCCGAACGGCACATCGCGGTGTCGGTAGCGTCGATCGCCGCCGCGGTGCTCCTGCTCCTCGCCGCGGTGAGCATGGCGCCGAAAGTGAACGAGTTGGTACGGATCCCGGGGCACACGGCCCTCGCGGCCGCCATCGCCGGCTCGATCGCTGCGCTCGAGGCATGTGTCGGCGCTACCGAGACGCGGACCTTGCCCACGGCTCTGCTGCTGGTGGCGTTGGCCTTCCTCGGCGTCGCGGGCCAGCGGACGTCCCGCCCGGCGGCTGGCCTCGGCGCGGCGTTCGCGGTGCTCGGCGGCATGGCGCTGCTGAATGTCGCGAGCCCGGAAGTGCTTGCCTCGGAACATCGGTCGGAGGCGAACCTCGGCGTGGCGACCGTGCTCGGCGCGACGCTGGCCCTCGCGGTGACCGCGGTGGCGATGTGGTGCGCGCGGCGATTGCCCGGACCTGCCGCGGGCAGCGCGTGGCCATGGATCGCCGCGAGCGTCGCCGGACTCTACGCGGTGACCACGACGACGGTCTCCCTCGGCGTCGCGACCGGAACGCCGAACGGGTTCCTCCTCGGCCACAGCGCCGCGACCATCCTGTGGATGGCAGCCGCGACCAGCGCTCTCCTGTTCGGATTGCGCGAACTCGCCGACGCACCCGCGGTCGCCAAACTCGCCTTGGGTTCCGGATTACTGGTCACGGCAGCCGCACTGGCCAAGCTGTTCCTCTTCGACCTGGCCACCCTGGGCGGCTTGGTTCGCGTCGCCGCCTTCCTCGTGGTCGGCATTCTGCTGCTCTTGGCAGGCACCCGCTATGCCCGCGCCTTCGCCGACGCGGGAACGGGGAGCGCACCTGATGGCACCGCAACGACTGTCACGAAGCGAACGGAAAAGCCCGACGACTCCGGTCGAGCGAGCTGACTTACTCATGACCCGGTCTTCGCAGTGGCCCAGATCGTCGCCACGCTCACCGGGAACGTACGAACGCGAGAGATCGCTGCGCGATCGCTTGCACCGCGTGAGCGAGATCGGCACCGTGTTCGCCGCCGAACACTGGGCTGTGAACTGGGCCGAGTGCTGCGCGGCTACGAACAGGCGAACGCGTGCTCGAGCGCCTTCGTGCTCTGCTCGCAGGACAGCTCGCGCGGCAGGGTCTGGCCGATGGTGCTACGCAGCGCGCTGAGCGGGAACCGCTGGGCCATGGTCGATTTCAACGACTACTGTGCGGCGGCTTCTCGTTGCCGTGGCGACCGCTCACTCGCGGTCGCGGCGGCGCAATAGTTCGTTCACGCTCACCGTGCGACCGTCGCCGCCGTGGTGCCTGCCTTCCTCGGGAGCCCGGCCGATGTGGCGGCGGGAGGAGCGCAGTTCGGCCATCCAGCTCTCGATGCTGCTGCGGTTGGTGGTGTCCGGTCCGTTGTACGGCTCCGCGGGGGCCTCGGGTTCGGGTGCGCGGTGCGCGGGGCCGTCGGAAGCGGCCGGAGCCTCGGGCGGCAGGTGGCGCGCCGGACCGGGCGCGTCGGGTCGCTGCTGTGCGAGATCGACGGTGTGTTCCTGCGAGATGCCCATAAGCGGGCGTGGTTCCGGTGCGTGGGTCGGGCGCGGGGCGGGTGGCGTGATCGGTGAGACGGCGGGTCGCGGGCTGTGCTCGGGCAGGGTCACCGACGGCACACCGGCGAGCGATGCGTTCGGGTCCTGCGGCAGGCCGGAGGGCGGCACCGGTCGCGACGGGTGCACGGGCGGTGACGGCGGCCGTTGCTCCGCCTGGCCGGGCGAGCGAGGATCGTTCGGAACCTGCGAAATCCGCCGCGGGCGAATCGGTTCACCCTGCGGTGGTGTGGGATTCCGTGGTGGTTCCGTGCGTGGCCTGGCCGGCTCGAGCGGCGGCGGCGCGGGGGCCGGCGGCGGTGCGGGCGACGGAGGTACCCGGTCCAGCCGCCTGGTCGGCGCCTCGGCCTCGATCTCGGCGACCGTGCGCGGCTTGCGCCTGCGCGGCACTTTGTTGGCAGCGGTGACGGCGGGGATCTGCATGGTCACCGGATCGGTGATCGGCGTGGTCTTCACCAGGTCGACGACATCGCTACCGCCGACGCGCTCGTCATCGAGGATGGGCTCACCGAGCCCGACCTTCTCCTGCACCTTCTTCATCCAGGCAGGCGCCCACCAGCAGTCGTCGCCCAGGAGCTTCATGGTGGCCGGGACGAGCAGCATGCGCAGCACGGTCGCGTCGATGAACAGCGCGGCGATCATGCCGTAGGCGATGTACTGCATCATCACCAGGTCGGAGAAGGCGAACGCACCGGTGACGACGAGCAGGATCAGCGCGGCCGCGGTGATGATCCGGCCGGTCTGCGCGGTGCCGATCCGCACCGCCTCGGTGGTGCTCGCGCCTTGGGCGCGCGCCTCGACCATGCGCGACATCAGGAACACTTCGTAGTCGGTCGACAGGCCGTAGATGATCGCGATGATCAGCACCAGCACCGGCGACATGATCGGCTGCGGAGTGAAATTCAACAGCCCCGCGCCGTGGCCGTCGATGAAGATCCAGGTGAGGATGCCGAGCGTGGACCCGAGACCGAGGGCGCTCATCAGCGCGGCCTTGATCGGCAATACCAGCGAGCCGAAGGTCAGGAACATCAGCAGCGTCGTCACGAACAAGACGAGCGCGATCATCAAAGGCATCCGGCCCAGCAGCGCGTTGATGCTGTCCTTCTGGATCGTCGGCTGACCGCCCACCAGCATGGTGACGCCGTCGGGCAACTCCAGCGAGCGGAGGTAATCGATGGTCGGATCGGCGTCCTGCGAATTGGTCAGGGTGACGGACGTGTTGTAGATGGTCTTGTCGTTGGGAGCCGTGCTGGGCGGATAAGCGAATTCGCCGGCCAGCCCGGGCGCTTTGCTCGCCTCCTTCACCACCTTGGCTACCTGGGGAGCGCGGCTGGGATCGTCGACTAGGAAAACCAGTTCGATCGGATCCGATTTGCGCAGCGGAAAGATCGTGTCGAACTCTTTCTGCGCCAAGCGGGTCGGATTGTCCGGCGGCAGATACCGCTCGTTGATACCGCCGAAGCTCAGATTCTTGACCGGGATGATCAGCAGCAGCAAGAGGATGCACAGCGGGATCGCGATCTTGAGCGGGTGCTTCATCACCCAGCGGGTGGAGCGCCCCCAAATGCCGTTCTCCACCTCATCCGCGGTCTTGGTCTGGCGGAACCGCTTGAGGCCGAGCAGGTCGACCCGCTTGCCCAGCACCGACAGCATGGCGGGCAACACGGTGATCGAGGTCAGCGCCGCGAGCGAGACCGTCGCGATGGCGCCGTAGGCCACCGATTTCAGGAAGCCTTGTGGAAACAGCAACATGCCGCCGAGGCTGGCGACGATCATCGTGGCGGAGAACACCACCGTGCGGCCCGAGGTCATCACCGTTCGGCGGACGGCCGTTCTGGTGTCGTATCCCTCGGCGAGTTCCTCGCGGAAACGACTCACTATGAACAAGCCGTAGTCGATGGCCAGCCCCAAGCCGATCATCGAGACGACCGGCGAGACGAACGAATTCACCTCGGCGAACTCGGTGATGAACCGGACGATGCCCCATGCGCCGATCACAGTGAGACCGCCGACGATCAGCGGCAATCCGGCGGCGACGATGCCGCCGAAGACGAAGAACAGCAGCACGGCCACCGCCGGAATGGCGAGGATCTCCATGCGCTTCTGGTCGTCGGCCATGGTGTCGTTCAGCGTGCCCGCCACGGCCTGCAGACCCGTCACCTGCACATCCACGCCGGGAATGAAGAAGACGTTCTTCACCTTCCGGTAGTTGCGCACCATCTCGGTGTCGTTGTCGCCCTTGATGGCGACGGAGGCGAAGGCGTACTTCTTGTCCTTGGAGCCGAAAACGGAGGCCTGGACCGGAATGTTCGCGTTGTTCCGCCAGTAGACACCGTTGATCTGGGTGATCTCGTCGGGATGCTCGCGGGGCAGACTCGCCAGATTGTCGAGGATCTTGCCGCTGAATTCCGGATCGTCGATGGTCTTGCCGTCCGGCGCCGTGTACAACACGATGACGTCGGATTTGTGATCTCGTTCGAACGCACCGTCTTTGATTCGCGCCGCGCGCGCCGACTCCGAGGTCGGATCATCCCACCCGCTGGAGCTGAGGTGGTCCTCCAACCCGAGGCCGTAGCCACCGAGAGCCAGAAGACCGGCCACGACCACGCCGATGACGGCGAATCGCAGCCGGTATACCAGATCGCCCCAGCGTGTGAACACTAAGCGACTCCTTGGGCGGGGCGAGAGGTGAGCAGTGCCGACAGCGGCCGGAACGGCTGCAGCCAGGCACCCTCGTCGGGCAGCGAGTCGAGGCTCACCCGGGGCAGCGGTTCACGGAACACGCCCGGTATGTCCTCGAGGTCGATGAATTCGAGAGTATCGGATGTGACGGCCCAACTCGCGTGCTCGCGGAAGCCGAGCACCTGAACCGGCACTCCTTTGGCGGCGAGCGCCTCCAGCGGTTCGCGAAACGCCTGGCCGTCGGCGGAGGCGACCATGATGCCCGCCAAGCCCGCTCCGCGGCTGCGTAAGGCGATATGCGCCAGCATGTCGGCGTCGACGTCGGAGTCCTCGTCGATCTTCGGTTTGGCGAAGACCGCGTAGCCGACGTTGCGCAGCGCCTCCACCCAGGGCCGCACGACGTCGGCGGTGCCGGGCGCGATGTTGGTGAAGACGGTGGCCTCGGGTTCCACCCGATGCACCGCGCCCACCGACAGTTCCGCGGTCCGGGCCAGCAGCCAGCGGCCGAGCGCGTCGAACCGCGGTCGGTAGGCGGCGGTCGGACGACCGCCCAGAATGGCGCCGAGGCCCATGTCGAGGTTCGGGGCGTCCCACACCAACAGGACGCGGCGCACGTCCGGCCCCGCGCTGCCCAGACCTTCCGCTCCGCCGCCGTGCACCTCCCCGGCAACATCGACTACTTCGTGGGCCATTTCACTGACGCTCATCGGTCGATCTTCCCCCATATGAGCTCCGTGATGGCGCTACCGGCGCGATGTGCCTTGCCCTCGAATTTCGTGACGGGCCGCTCGAAACCGATCGGCGCGGTGGCGCGATGCTCCGCGCTGACACCGCCCGTCGCCTCGTTGAGACCCGAGAGCAGGGGCTCCGCCATGCCGACCGCGTGGATGTGCTCGGCATAGCCGGCGTGGTCGGTGGCGACGTGCAGCACACCGCCCGGCTTCAGGCGGTTGGCGATCAGCGCGACCGTAGCGGGTTGCAGCAGCCGCCGCTTGTGATGGCGCGCCTTCGGCCACGGGTCGGGGAAGAACACTCGGACGCCGGTCAGCGACTCTTCGGCAATCATGTTTTCCAGTACGTCGACCGCGTCGCCGCGCAGCAGGCGGATGTTCTCGATCCCTTCGCGCTCGACGCGCTGCACCAACTGCGCCAGGCCGGGCTGATACACCTCGATGCCGATCAGGTTCAGGTGCGGTTCGGCCTGCGCCATGACGGCCGTCGCGGTGCCCGTGCCACAGCCGATCTCGATGACCAGCGGAGCGTCGCGGCCGAACCAGGCGGCGGCGTCCAGCGGCTCGTCGGCGACCTCGCGGCCGATCGAGGGCCACATCCGGTCCCAGGATTGCTGCTGGGTGGCGGTCAGCGCGCCCCTGCGCGACCGGAAGCTGGTGACTCGTGGGTACAGGCGGGAGCCGGTCTTGTGCCTGGGCCCGCCCTCGGCCGGAGCCGAAGCTGTGGACGGCGGGCCCGGAACTGACTCGGCAGTATGGTTCGCGGCGTCGTTCACGGCGTCCATTGTCCAGCATCCGGCGACCAGTGCGGCAAGCGGTCGTGCACGGGCCGCTGAGCAGGAGGTCAGGCGGCGCGCGCGGGCGCGATCCTTGGCTCGGTCGGCCGTTGCTGACGCAGCGGCCTTCCGAGTGCGACCTTGGCCGCGGTCACCGCCATCTCCAGCAGTCCGCGCACGCCCGAGGGTGAGGCCGCGACCGACCACACGGTGCTGTCGCCCGCGTCGCTCACCGGTTGCCCGGCGAGCCGGTCGGCCAGCCAGTCCAGGCTGATCGGCGTGGACAGCGGCAGCAGCGAGAAGTGTTCGCTGAGCCGGTCGCGAACGTAGGTCACCGCGGCGCCGCCGCGACGGTAGCGGGCCACCTGTCCGTCGATGCCCTCGATGTGGATGACCTGGTCGTGAATGGGTTGCACCACCAGCAGCGGGCAGGCCGGCGTCGTATTGCCGAGCCGCAGATCATCGAACATCGCCCGCAGCTCCGGGGTGTCGAGTACCTCGGCGAGCGGGCGGTCGAGGAAGTCGTCCACCTTCTTGCCCGCCAGCCCGAGGATCGCGCCGACCGGCGTCGCGTTCTCGGCGCGGACGACGAACCGGTGGCCGTCCGGGTTGAGCTCGTTGTCGATCAGCGAGCTCAACGCGGGATACAGCCTGCGCAGGGCGGCGATGACGATGGCGGGCAGACCCGCGAAGGGCGTGCCGTTGAGCCGGTCGAAGACCTGGCGCGGATCGCCGACCGGGGCGCCGAGCACCGCGCCGACGATGTCGAGTTCGGGGGCATAGGTCGGGGCCATCTCGACCGTCCACGAGCTGGCCATGCCGCCGCCGGAGTAGCCCCACACCGCGACGCGGGTTTCCGGGCCGAGCCCGAGGGGGTCGAAGCGCAGGGCGGCGCGGATGCCGTCGAGCGCGCGGTAGCCGGGCTCGCGCGGCGCGCCGAAGTTCCCGTGCGGTCCCTCGTGGTCGGCGATGCTCACGGCCCAGCCGCGCCGCAGCGCGTTCGCGACCAGGAGCCATTCGAACTGGGTGATCGAACCGAGCGCCCGCGAGCCGTGACGCAGCGCGTAGGACGGCGAGCATTTCTCGGTCACGGCGTCCATCGCGGTCTGGAAGGCCAGCAGCGGGCGATCCTCGTCCGGTGCCGCGCCGATCGGAAGCAGGACGGTGGTGATCGCCGCTTCCGGCGCCCCGTGCAGATCAGAGCTGCGGTAGAGTAACTGCCAGGCCGAGACCTGTTGCGGGACAATTCCGAACAGCGCCACTTCGATCTTCCTGCTGCGCAGGATGGTGCCCGGCGCCTTGGCCGCGAACCCTTTCGGCGGTCGATGGAACGGGTCCGTGCTGGGCAGCAAGGGCTTGCGGTCCGCGGGACAGGCGGGCTCCCGGTCGACAGCGCCGATGACATTCGCGGTCATCGCAACCTCCTCATCTTCGAGGTCGGTTGCCGCATGCGAAAGTTCAAGCTGCGCACCGGTTATGGTGCCGACCACTTCTGCAGGGTAAGTGACCGACCGGGCGTCTGGGAACCCCGCGGTACACGGCGTTCCCGGCACTAGACTCCCCGGCATGAGCAGACCGACAGTATTCATCACCGGCGCGGCGGCGGGCATCGGGCGGGCCACGGCCTTGCTTTTCGCTGCGCAGGGATACCAAGTCGGGGCTTACGACATCGATGAAGTCGGGCTGACCAGGCTTTCCGGTGATATCACAGCCAAGGGTGGCGTAGTTAACACGGGTGTACTCGATGTGACGAACGCCACGCAGTGGGCGGAGCGGCTCGCGGAGTTCCACGCCGCGACGGGACGACTGGACATCCTGGTCAACAACGCCGGGATCCTGCGCGCGGGGCCGTTCGAGGAGATCGACATCGCCGCCCATCGGGCGATCGTGGAGGTCAACGTGGTGGGCGTGCTCACCGGGACACACAGTGCGTTCCGGTACCTGCGCGACACGCCGGGCGCGCAGGTGGTCAACCTGTGCTCGGCTTCGGCGATCTACGGCCAGGCCGAACTCGCGAGCTACGGTGCGACCAAGTCCGCCGTCAAGAGCTTCACCGAGGCGCTCGACCTGGAATGGGAGCGCCACGACATCCGGGTGCTCGCGATCTGGCCGCTGTTCGTGGCCACGGCCATGGTGGACGGCGTGACCACCGGGACGACGAAATCGCTGGGCGTGCGGCTGACCGCCGACGACGTCGCGGCCGGGATCTGGGAGGGCACCCGCAAGCGCGCCCGGCTGCCGAAGGTGCACTACGAGATCGGCACGCAGGCGAAGCTGCTCGCGACGGTGGGGAAGTACGCGCCGAACTGGATGGTGCGCACCGCCAACAAATACTTCAGTGGCAGCTGAGCCCGTCGAACCTGCCCGGCGAGCCGACTTCTGACACAATTGCGCACCGTAAAAGGGGGTGTGTGCAGCATGCCGACAGCCACTGATTCCGATGGGCCGCTGCGGGAGCGCGGCGTGCCGACGTCCGCGCACGATCAGCTCGACAAAATGCTCGCCGAGCTGCGCTTCGGCACCGGGCGGGATCCGCAGACCGGGTACGCCGCGGCGGCGGCCGTCAGCGCATGGCGCAAACCGCCGCGCATCCAGGTGACCGGGCGCGCGCACGCGGGGCGGACAACGGTGCTGCACGCGCTCGCGCTCATGTCCGCGGTGGAGACCGATCCGGTGGACCGGCCGGATGCGCCCGACCCCGACCTCGACGCCGACATCGTCGTCTACGTGCTGTCGGCCGCGCCGACGCCCGCCGATGGGAGGGTGCTGGCCACGCTGCCGCCACAGCGCACGATCGCGGTGCTGAACAAAGCCGACGCGATCGGCTCTCGCTGGGGCGATGCCGTGGCCGCGGCCCAGCAGTACGGCAGCCGGCTGCGGATTCCGGTGGTTCCGGTGGTCGCCTCGCTCGCGATGCGCACCAGGGCGGGCGCGCTGACCGGCGCGGAGCTGGACCTACTGCGCAAACTCGCCACCGAAGCCGACCCCGCGTTGCTCCTCGCGCCGGACCTCTTCGTCGCACCGGGGCCGGATGCCGCCGAGCGCGAGGAACTGCTGCGCCGCTGGGATCTGTACGGCGTGGCCTGCGCGTGCACGGCCCTCCGGCACGATCCGGATCTCGCTCCGCAGGCGCTGCTGCAGATCTTGCATGCGGCCAGCGGCATCGACGCGCTCCACCAGTTGCTGCACCGCCGCTACGAACAGGTGTCCGCGCTGCGCGGCGGCGAGCTGCTCGACGAGCTGGCCCGGCTCGCCGCCCGCGCGGTCCCGGAGGAGGGCGGCCGGGCGCGCGACCTCCTGGAGTCCTATCTGTACAGCGACGACGCCGTCTGGCTCGGGCTCTGCGCGGGCCTGGCGGGGCCCGAAGTGGCCCATCTCGCCGCGGGGTATCCCGCCCCCGCGCCTTCCGACGCCGACGATGCGCTCGCCCGTGCCACGCGCTGGCACGCCGTCGTCACCAGCGATATGCCCCCGGCCGCCCGCCGCGCCGCGTTGCGGGTGCACAACGGGTACGTCCGACTATGGGAACGGATGAGCAGTGCCGGTCTCTGAGCCGCCGGAATCGGCGTCGGCGAGTGCGGCTGCCGCGGTGGATCCGCCTTCTCGCACGGGGGGCGACTCCGCCGACGGCGAAGCCGAGCGCCCCGCGGCGCTCGTCCCCGAGCTCGCGGCCGTGGTGGAGCGATGGAATCCGCAGGGTATGGCGCTGCTGCGCGCGGTGCACGACTCCGGTGGCGCTCGTGCGGTAACGGTGATCGGCCCCGCCGACGTCAACACGACCTTGTTGCGCACCGAGTTGGCCCGGTTCGAACCGCGCCTCACGCTGTCCGAGCCCCGCGCCGACGCCGTATCGGAGTCCACCCCGCCCGCCGTGGCGTTGATCCTGCTCGACGCGGGCACCATCATCGGCGCGGACACGCTCGGGGTGGTCGATCGGTTGCGCGCGGACGGCGCCCGCCTGCTGCTCGCCATGAACGGCGTCCACGCCCACCGGGACTGGCACGCCGTGCGGGAGCGCGACCTGGAGTTGCTCGCCGCGTCGGGCGCGGGCGATCTGGACATCGTGCCGGTCTCGGCGCGGCTCGCGGCCGCCGCACGCACCGCGGGCGACGCCGGACTGCTCGATCGCTCCGGTGTCGGCGCATTGCACGCGCGGCTCACCGCGGCAGCCGCCGCGGGCGGTGACCGGCCGGGCGCGGTGACCGGCCGGGTCCTCGCCGACACGCGCCGACGGGTGGCCGAACAGGTGGCGGTGCTGCGTTCCGGCGCCGAAGCGGCTCGGCTGCGCGAGGAGCGCGCCCTCCTGTTGGCCGGTCGCGACGGGGGGCGCGCCACCGCGATGTCCACCCTGCGCGGGCAGCTGCACCTGGCCCGGGTGGACCTGATGACCGAGATCGGCGCGAGCATCCGGGCGCTGCACACGGCCGTGCGCGCCGAGCTGGACCGGCTGCGGCCCGCCGAGCTCGGCGGCTACCCCACTCGGCTACAGCAGTCCGTCACCGAACTGACCGGCGCCCTCGACCACGTCATCGACCAGCGCATCGCCGAACTGAGCGCCCGGATCGAGAGCACGGATCGGGGTTCGCCGACGCGGCGGCGCGACCCGGCCCCTAGGGTCGGCCCGGATCCCGAGCCACGCCACCGGGGTGTCGAAGATCACCTTATGATCGCGCTCGGCGCGTCGGCCGGTGTCGGTCTGGGTCGCTTGCTGGTTGCTCCGTTCTCCCTCGTATCGGCCCTCGACGTCGCGAGCGTGCCGGTAACGTTGCTGCTCGGCGGCGGTGCGGCGGCGTGGGTGGTTCGGGCTCGCCGCCAGCTGGCCGATCGAGCGCACATCCGGCAATGGGTCGCCGACGCGTTGGTCAACGTAAAAGCGCAGCTCGAGCAGCGCGTGGTGACCGCACTCGTGGAAGCGGAGACCACTTTGGCCGATCACGTGGTCCAGGCAAGCACCGCGCGAATGGTCGAGACGGATCGCAGGGTGGCCCGGCTGGAGACCGAATTGCGCCGGATGGCGGCCGAGCAGCCGGGGCAGCTCGCCGCATGCGAGCGCGACGTCCGGATCCTCGATCGCTGGATCTCGCCTGTTGAAACGAACGACCGATTGGGTACACAGTGAGGAACCCGATACCGTACCGGCCGTCACATCGCGTTAACCTCTATTCAGGAACTTGGGCGTCCGCTAAGTCCTGATCTGCCGCCCTCCTGGGGTGCGCGTTCGACCGGTCGGAACGGGCGCCTTCCCGCCAACGGTGGCGCTCGGTGCATTCGCGCTGGTCATGGGCCTAGGGCCAGGCGGCGGAGCATCGAACAGCCGCCCATCTCAGGAGAGTTTTCATGACGTCAGCGACCATTCCTGGTCTTCGTGGATCCGACGGCAAGGCGCCGACCGAGCACAGCGAACTACTCGCCTGGGTACAAGAAGTCGCCGAACTCACCCAGCCGGATCAAGTGGTGTGGGCAGACGGCTCCGACGAGGAATGGGAGCGGCTCACCGAGCAGCTCGTCGCGGCGGGGACGTTCAAGCGGCTGGACGAGAAGAAGAAGCCGAACTCCTTCCTCGCCCTCTCCGATCCCTCCGACGTGGCCCGGGTGGAGTCGCGCACCTACATCTGTTCGAAGACCGAGGCCGACGCGGGCCCGACCAACAACTGGGTCGACCCGACCGAGATGCGCGCCACGATGACCGAGCTGTACCGCGGGTCGATGAAGGGCCGCACCATGTACGTGGTGCCGTTCTGCATGGGCCCGCTCGGCGCCGAGGACCCGAAGCTGGGCGTCGAGATCACCGACTCCGAGTACGTCGTCGTGTCGATGCGCGTGATGACCCGCATGGGCGCCGCCGCCCTGGAGAAGCTGGGCGCCGACCGCCCGTTCGTGAAGGCGCTGCACTCCGTGGGCGCGCCGCTGGCCGACGGTCAGGCCGACGTGCCGTGGCCGTGCAACGACACCAAGTACATCACCCACTTCCCCGAGGACCGGGAGATCTGGAGCTACGGCTCCGGCTACGGCGGCAACGCGCTGCTCGGCAAGAAGTGCTACTCGCTGCGGATCGCCTCGGCGATGGCCCACGACGAGGGCTGGCTGGCCGAGCACATGCTGATCCTGAAGCTGATCTCGCCGGAGAACAAGGCCTACTACATCGCCGCCGCGTTCCCCAGCGCCTGCGGCAAGACCAACCTCGCGATGATCCAGCCGACCGTGCCGGGCTGGCGCGCGGAGACCCTGGGCGACGACATCGCCTGGATGCGCTTCGGCAAGGACGGCCGTCTCTACGCGGTGAACCCCGAGTTCGGCTTCTTCGGCGTCGCGCCCGGCACCAACCGCAGCTCCAACCCGAACGCCATGGCCACCATGGAGGCGGGCAACACGGTCTACACCAACGTCGCGCTGACCGACGACAACGACGTCTGGTGGGAGGGCCTGGAAGGCGAGCCCGATCACCTGATCGACTGGAAGGGCAACGACTGGTACCGGCGGGAGACCGAGACGCTGGCCGCGCACCCGAACTCGCGCTACTGCACGCCGATGGCGCAGTGCCCGATCCTGGCGCCGGAGTGGGACGACCCGCAGGGCGTGCCGATCTCGGCGATCCTGTTCGGGGGCCGTCGCAAGACCACCGTTCCGCTGGTCACCGAGTCCTTCGACTGGCAGCACGGCGTGTTCATGGGCGCGACGCTGTCCTCCGAGCAGACCGCGGCCGCCGAGGGCAAGGTCGGCACCGTACGCCGCGACCCGATGGCCATGCTGCCGTTCATGGGCTACCACGTCGGCGACTACCTGGGCCACTGGATCAACGTCGGCAAGAACGCCGACGCGGCCAAGCTGCCCAAGATCTTCTACGTGAACTGGTTCCGCCGTGGCGACGACGGCCGCTTCCTGTGGCCCGGCTTCGGTGAGAACTCCCGCGTGCTGGAGTGGATCATCGGCCGCATCGAGGGTTCCGCCCACGCCGAGGCGACCGCGATCGGCAACGTGCCGACCGCCGCGCAGCTCGACCTGGAAGGGCTGGACGTCGATCCCAAGGACGTCGACGAAGCGCTCGTCGTGAACGCCGACGAGTGGCGCAAGGAGATCCCGCTGATCGAAGAATGGTTCGAGTTCGTCGGTGACAAGCTGCCTTCCGGCGTGCGTGACGAGTTCGAGGCGCTCAAGCAGCGTCTGGGCTGACACTCCACCCAAAGTAGCATTCGCCCGCACCATCCGGCAGATGGTGCGGGCGATTTGTTTTGCGCGACAGACGTTTCCGTACCGGCTCGCCGTCTCCGGCCTGCATGACGTGGATCATGGCTGCCGAGGACGGGGGCGGTTACAGGATCCCGACGGCTTCGAGTTGATCCAGGATTTCCGACACTCGTGTGTGAATAGACCTCATGCCGGCGACGAGCGGCACATCGTCATCTGTGTCCGGAACATTGACGACGACGGTCGCCGCGAGCCGGTTGTCGAATGTGAGCTGAGACTGTGTGAACCCGGGGCGAAGCCTCAAACGGAAATGTTTGAAAACGGCTCCCGGTACGAGTTCGTGGACTGCCAGTCCTGGAATATCCACGACTTCGTAGTCATCCGATGGTGCGAAAATCAGCTCGGTCCTGAAGGAGTTGGTGACGAGCACCCGGCGGTGTGCGTCGCGGTCGACGAGTTCGCGGAGAAGTCCGAGTGGGTGATGCGTCGGCTGCGGATCGTTATATGGCTGATGGCGGAGAATTATGGCTGTGGTCGTGGCGTCGAATATTTCCGGAACGCATATCTCCTCACCCCTGCTGTCCGTGCTGCTCAGCAAGATCGGGAAATGCTCCGCGTGCGGGTAGACGGCGTGGTCGAGCGCGGCCCTCGAGTTGGTGAGCGCGTCACCGGTGATCAGTCCCCACTCGTCGGGCACCTCGGATACGCTCACCGCGGCTACCTGGCAATCGATCTCGTTCTCGTATTCCGGGCTCGGGGAAAGGTCGACCCGGACTTCGACCTGATTCGCGTCCTGGTATTCCGAGATCATGCGTTCGAGGTCATTGATGTGGTGTACCGCGCGAGCAAGCTTGTGCCGTGCGCTTGCGATGCCGGTGACACCGTTCATAACATCGAGCATACCGATCGGTCTGACGGGGCGGCTTCGTTATTCGGCGAACGGGGACATTCGGATCATGGCCAGGAAACCCGCCCTGTTGAGCCAATGAATCCGGCCTTTCGGCATCGCCTTCGCTTCCGCTCGGAATGCGGCGACGACATGCCGTGCGAACTCCAGTCGCGGGTGTCGCCGCAGCAGTTCGGCGACCCACTCGCGGTCCAGTTCCGCCAGTCGCGTCCCGAGTACGTCCACCGAGGCTCCCGCGGAGACGAAGCCGCCGGGGTCGCCGAGATTATCGGCGACCCCGGGCGTGATGTGGGCGGCGATGGCCGCGCCGATCGCTTCGGCCCGTTCCGGCGGCGCACCCGCGCCCAGTGCGACGGCGGCCGCCCGCTCGCCGCCGACCACGGCGAAACACCGTCCGGGCGTGGGATGTTCGAGTTGCAGGTCGTGCAGTAGACAGGAGACGTAGACGAGTTCGTCGTCGTAGGCTGCGCCGTCGAGATCCGCCAGGACCCGTCCGAAGTAGTAGGTCCGCAGCGAATGGTTCAGCACGTGCGGCGACAGCGACTCCCGCGCCTCGGTCTCCGCCGCGACCGCGAGCTGGGAGTCGGGTAACCGCAGACCGGCGAACTCCAGCCTCCCACGCCCCCGCCTGCCCAGTGCCAGCCGGAGCCGGTTGGGCGCCATGGCGGGCAGCGTGCGGGCGGTCGCGACGGCCAACGCGCGGCGTTGCTCTTTCGACAGAGCGCCCCCGGTGCGGGTGGCCCATGCCCAGTCGAGGCCCGTCGGTGCGGCCACGATTCCTCCTTCTGGTCGGAACTCGGTGTGCACTGAAGTCAAGCGTGAGTCCGGATCCGCGGCGAGTGGCGGAAATGACAGTATTGCTCGGATTCGTGCCAAACTGGGGACGATGAAGCAAGTCGTGGCGCTCGCGCTGGACGGGGTGATGGCCTTCGACCTGGCCTGTGCCGTTCAGGCGTTCCGCCACGGGCCGGGTAAGACCGGCGAACCGTACGGGTTCGAGATGCGGACCTGTGGGGTGCGTCCCGGGCCGGTGTGGACACCCAACGGCTTCGAATTGCGCGTGGAGCACGGGCTGGAGGCGTTGGCGGAAGCCGATGTCGTCGTCGTGCCCGGTATCGGTATCCCGACACTGCCCACCCCACGGGAGGCGCTCGCCGCATTGCGCGGCGCGGCCGCGCGGGGCGCGACCATGGTGAGCATCTGCGTCGGCGCGTTCATTCTGGCCGAGGCCGGGCTGCTGGACGGACGACGCGTGACCACGCACTGGGCCTACTGCGACGAGTTCGCCGAGCTGTATCCGGCGGTGCGTTTGGACCCGACGGCCCTCTACGTCGATGACGGTGACGTGCTGACGTCGGCCGGGCTGTCGGCGGGTCTCGATCTGTGCCTGCACATCGTCCGCCGCGAGCTGGGCGCGCACGCGGCGGCGGAGCTGGCCAGGTGGAACGTGACCGCGCCGCACCGGGAAGGCGGTCAGGCGCAATACATTCCGGACGCGCCCGCCGCGCGTACCGATGGCGGTCTCGCCGCGACGCTGGCCTGGGCGGTGGCGGAACCAGCTGCGGCGGTGGATGTTTCGGCCCTGGCCGCGCACGCGCTGATGAGCGAGCGCACCTTCATCCGCCGTTTCAAGGCGCAAGTCGGCACCACGCCGCGGCGGTGGCTGGATGCCCAGCGCACCGTACGGGCGCGCGAACTTCTGGAAACCACGCGTTTGCCAGTGGAAGTCGTCGCGGTGAAGGCCGGGTTCGGCAGCGTCACCGCGCTCCGGGCGCACCTGCGTGCGGCGACGGGCGCGACACCGGCCGCGTATCGCCGGTCGCTGGGCCGGTGAACGCACCGGGATGAAGTGCCCGGTACGGCGAATAGCATTGCGGGGGCGATGATTCCGTTGTGCCGACCCCGGCACTCGGGACTCCGGCGGTCGGATTGGTGTCCCGCATCACACTCGAGCTCGCGAAATTCCCACGGACCGATCGGTTTAGCCGGATGGGAAAGGGGGTAATGATCTTGTCGAGAGATTTCGTGTATTCGTAACCTATGCTTGGCGTGTTCTTCCTTCCGCATCACCCAGTCGGATTACTGGCGGTTAACTGATCGACTGAACGACTTCCCTACCGATATCGGACCCGCGATGCCGCGGCGCACGGCGAGATCGACGCGAGAGGTGGATGGAGCATGGCCGATCCGGAGATGACGACGTCGGTTGCCCCGATGGTGGCCGAATTCGAGTTCGAGACCGTGAGTACGCCGCTGCGCCGGGCCGCGGGACGGCTGCGCGCGGTGCTGCCGCCCGGGTGGCGCGTCGAGATCGTCGACGCACCACCCCGGCGTTACGGCAACCGTGCTCCGCTGCTGCGGGTGGTCATGCCGCCGGAGTGATCAGCCGGTCCAGCCGAGCGGCATGAGCAGCGACTTCTGCTCGCAGAACGAATCCAGACCCTCCGGGCCGTTCTCGCGGCCGAGTCCGGAGGCTTTATAACCGCCGAACGGCGAACTCGGATCGAACGCGTACCAATTGATCGCGTAGGTGCCGGTGCGCACCCGCGCCGCGATCTCGGCGCCGTGTTCGATATCGGTCGTCCACACCGAGCCCGCGAGACCGTAGACCGAGTCGTTGGCGATGGCCACGGCCTCGTCCTCGGTCTCGTACGGGATGACCGACAGCACCGGCCCGAAGATCTCCTCTTGGGCGATGGTCGACTTGTTGTCCACGTCGGCGAAGATCGTCGGCTCGACGAACCAGCCCCGGTCCAGCCCCTCCGGGCGCCCGCCGCCGAGCACGAGTCGCGCTCCCTCGGCCTTGCCCTTGGCGATGTAGCCCTCGACCCGGTCGCGCTGGCGTTCGGAGATCAGCGGACCCAGCTGCACGCTCGGGTCGTTCGGGTCGCCCACCTTCATCGTCTTCACGTGTTCGACCAGCGCGTCGAGAATCTCGTCGTATCGGCTGCGCGGGGCGAGGATGCGGGTCTGCGCGACACAGCCCTGCCCGCTGTTCATCAGGCCGGAGAACGCGAGCACCGGGATATTGGCCGCGACGTCCATGTCGGGCAGCAGGATCGCGGCCGACTTGCCGCCGAGTTCGAGCGAAACGCTCTTGAGCTGACCGGTGGCGATGGCACCGATCTTGCGGCCGACCGCAGTGCTTCCGGTGAAGGTCACCTTGTCCACGCCGGGGTGTGAGACGAGGTACTCGGCCGCGTCGGGCTCGGCGGGCAGCACCGAGAGCACGCCTTCGGGCAGGCCAGCCTCGGTGAAGATGTCGGCGACCAGGTTCGCCGTGAGCGGAGTCAGCGGGGCGGGCTTGAGCACGATGGTGCAACCGGCCAGCAGGGCGGGCGCGAGCTTGTTGACCGCGAGGAACAGAGGGACGTTCCACGCGGTCACCGCCGCGACGACGCCGCGCGGCTCGCGGGTGACCCGCGTGGTGCCGAATCCACCCACCCGGGTCTCCGACCACGGGAAAGACTCCGCCAGGGCCGCGTAGGCGTCCAGTGCGGCGACCGCGGGCAGCTGGTTCAGCGTCATCGCGATCATGTGCGGTGCGCCGACCTCGGCGGTCAGCGCGGCGAGCAGATCGGCGGAACGCTGTTCGATCAGCCGGGCGGCGCGGGTGAGTACCTCGGCTCGCTCCTTCGGAGACGTGGTGGGCCACGGTCCGTGATCGAAGGCGTGCCTGGCCGCGGCGACCGCGGCGTCGACATCGGCCCGGCTCACCGCGGGGACGCTGCCCACCGGCTCGACCGTGGCCGGCGAGATGACCTGGATGCGCTCGGCGGTGGCTGGCGCGGTCCAGCGGCCGCCGATGAACAAGCTGTCGTAGTGCATGAGAACACGTTACAGTTTTGCCCCCGCATTGTCTGTAACCTGTTCCAGTTTTGTGGCGCGACGGCGGCCTGGCCGGTGTGAATTCCGACCTCTCGGTTCGCTTTTCGCAGAACGCACTATTGCGTTCTGTTGCTGGAGGGGGGATGCTGTATCGACATATCAGCTCGCTCCATTACCGAATCGTTACCGCAAACTGGGGAGTCCGAGTCATGGCGGTGCAAGTGATCGGCCGGTCGCTGATGACCAGTGATCAAACCGAGCATCAGGCTAAGAGTGTCGGCAGCGGCGGGTGGGTGGTCTCCTTCCTACCTGGACGCACCCTGACGATCGAGCAGGCGACGGCGGCTATGCAGGCCGCGGAGGCGGTTGCCGCCGTAGGGATGCTGGCCGACCTGGTCGGGCTCACCACGCTCGAGACCGTCGGGTTGGCTATGCGCGAATCGCCGTGGAGCGAGCCCGTGCACGCTCCCTGCGGGAAGCGGCACTGGCGCCGCGGATGGCTGGAGCCTTACTTCGGCTAACTTTTGGTTGCCACCACGACCAGATTGCTAACAAGTAACTCACGCACCATCGGCACCCGGATCAACCACCACGCCCAGCGGGGGTGGTAGCGCGGGAAGACCGTGTGCACCTCGGCCGGAGTACGTTCCGCCCAGCGCAATCCGTCAGCGGCCCGCACCGCGAACAGCGACGTCCCGAACCTGTTCTTGGGTTCGCGCCCGTGCTTGCGCCGATACCGCCGGGCGGCGTACTCGCCACCGAGGTAGTGCCACGGCCCGGTCTCGTGGCCGCCGAACGGGCCGTGCCACACCGTGTAGGAGAGCACCATCAGTCCGCCCGGCCTGGTCACCCGCACCATCTCGTCGGCCATCACCCACGGCTTCGAGACATGCTCGGCGACGTTCGACGAGAAACAGATGTCGACCGCGTCGTCGCGGAACGGCAGCGCCATCCCGGACCCGCGGACCGCGCCCGCCACGGAAAGGCCCGCGGCGTGCATCTCCGTCGGGTCGGGCTCCACCGGAATGTAGCGAGCCCCCGTACGGGCGAACTCGTCCGCGAAGTAGCCCGGACCGCCGCCGACGTCGAGTATCGTCGCCCCGTCCAGCGACCGGCCGGTGAGATCGGCGTAGAAGTCCGCGATCAGCGCCGCGCTGTCGGCGGCCAGACCCCCGTAGAACAGGGCCGGGTCGGTCTGCTCGAACCGGAAACTGCCGAGCAGTCGCAGCGACCGGCGCAAGGTCGCCCGGCGGGCGAACCGAGGCGAACTCCTGCGTGTCGGCGTCTTCGCGGCTTTGAGCACGGCGCCGAGTCTCGCACAACCCCGATGCCGGCCTGCTCGGGCGGGTGCTCGGGATAGGGTGTAGCGCGACATCCGACATTCCCACCGGGACCTACTGACCGAGAGAAGCTCCACCGTGCGCGAAGTCCTCCTGCTCTGCTGGCGCGACACCGGGCACCCACAGGGCGGCGGCAGCGAGCGGTACCTCGAGCAGGTCGGCGCGCAACTCGCGGCGCGCGGGGTTCGAGTAACCCTCCGTACCGCGCGCTATTCGGGGGCGGCGCGGCGCGAACACGTCGACGGCATCACCATCAGCAGGGCGGGCGGACGCTACACGGTGTACCCGCGGGCGCTGGCCGCGCTCCTGCTCGGCAGGATCGGTCTCGGCCCGTTGCGCGGCGTGCGGCCGGACGCGGTGATCGACACCCAGAACGGCATACCGTTCTTCGCCACCGCCGTCACCGCGGCCCCGTCGGTGGTGCTGGTGCACCACGGTCACCGGGAGCAGTGGCCGGTCGCGGGCCGGCTGGTCGGCCGCGTCGGCTGGTGGATCGAGTCGTGGCTGTCGCCCCGCGTGCACCGCCGCAATCAATATCTGACCGTTTCACTGCCGTCGGCGGAAGAGCTGGCCACCCTCGGTGTGGACCGCTCCCGAATCGCGGTGGTTCGCAACGGGGCCGAACCTGTTCCAGTGGACGCACCCACCGGCGCCGCGGAAACCCGCACTCCCACACCAACTGTCGTGGTGCTGTCCCGTCTGGTGCCGCACAAGCAGATCGAGGACGCGCTCGCGGCCGTGGCCCGGCTACGCGACCGCATCCCGGGTCTGCGCCTCGACGTGATCGGCGGCGGCTGGTGGGCGGACAACTTGCGGGACAACGCCCGCGAACTCGGTATCGCCGACGCCGTCACCTTCCATGGGCACGTGGACGAGCGCCGCAAGCACGAACTCCTCGCGCGCGCCTGGGTGCACGTGCTGCCTTCCCGGAAGGAGGGGTGGGGGCTGGCGGTGATCGAGGCGGCCCAGCACGGTGTTCCGACGGTCGGCTACCGCAGCTCGCGCGGGCTCACCGATTCCATCGTTGACGGCGCCACCGGAATCCTGGTCGACGACGTCGCCCAGTTGGCCGACGCCGTCGGCGACCTGCTGGACGATCCAGGCGCACGCACGGTCATGGGGGAGAAAGCCCGCGCCCGCGCGCGCGAATTCTCTTGGGAGCAAACCGGAAACGGAGTCTACGAAGTACTGGCGGCGGCCGCCCGCGGCGAGCACACGAGCGGGTTGATCGCGCCGCGAACGGTGGACTGAAATCGGCGGAGCCGGCGACCGGTATCCGGGCTTCGCGCCGCTCGCCAGGTCACACGACTGAGGCTGCCTCGGGCAGCGGGCCTCTGCCGGTCGAAGCCGTCAGCAGGGTGGAGCCGTCGCCAGTGGCGAGTGCGATCTTCGGTGCCGGCACTGTCGCCTTTCGAGCACCTGGCCGGGGCAGGGTGAAGGCGGCGTCGGCGGCGATGCCGAGGCTGTGCACCGCGAGTTCGAACGTGCGCGCAGGCAGGTATGCAGACAAGCGGATGCCGAGTCCGCCGATCACCGTGATCAGCCGATCCTCGACGCTATCGAGCTGAGCGAGCACATCGCGTGCTAGGGGTTCGAACAGTGGCACTTACCCGAGGCGTCGGGGCCCGGCAGTCCCGGTGACGTGCGTCAGTTCCGTGATCTCGAGCGGAATCGTGCGCCGAGAGCGGTGAGTGAGCCTGTGACGAGCACCGCGACCCAGAGCAAGTGCGCCGCGGCGGCGACGGAGCGTTGTGTGGTCGTCGAGGTACCGCGCTCGACGACACCGGGCACGCGATACAGCGCGAGGTCCGCGTCCTCATAGACCTGTTCGACCTGCGCGAGAGTCGACGCCGATGCGCCGAGCGGTCCAGGGGTGGTCCGTTCGACGAGGATCCAGCCAACGCCGAGGCGGGCGAGGTCCGCGGGCGCGCCGCCGTGGAGCAGCAGGTTTTCCACTTCTCGTGCGCGGGCGCCTTCACCGGAGACGGTGCGTCCGCGCACCGGGAGTTCGCCCGTCTGCAATACGTCGTTGGGCAGCATGCGCGGGGCGGGGTCGAGCACGGGAGCCGCGCCGCCGTAGCGGAACTTGCGGAACATTCCGCCCGGCAGCACCGCGACGTCGCCCGGACCGTCCATCCTTGCGGCGACCTGCTGCCAACCGCCGGGATAGTGCACGGGACGGACGGCTCCACCGACGCCCCAAGCGAGGTCGTAGAGCGGCAACACCAGAAGCGCCACGAATACCGCTGTGACCGTTGCCGTCGTGGCCGGAGACACCGTCGCGGGCCGGTCGGTCGTCGCGTCCGCGCGGGAAAGACGCCGAGCCGTCACCGCGCACCCCGCTGCCGCGCACAACGCGAAAGCGGGCATGGCCAAGGCCGCGTACTTCTGGGTATCGCGCAGTAGACCCGCGCCGGGAACGTGGGCGACCAGCCATTCCAGTGCGTGCATGCCCCACGCGGTCGCGCCGAGCGCGGGGAACAGGATCGCGATCACGGCGAGCAGCAGCAATGCCCGGCGGACGTGGCGGTTGTCGGGATCGGGGCCGCCGGTGGCGACGGAGCGCACGCCCAGCACGACTATCGCCAGCAGCGCCAGCGTGCCGATCGCTGCCAGCGGTGTGGTGCGCGAGTCCGGTACCGCCTCGGCGTTCCAGATCCCGCCGAGACCGGCGAGGCTCCCGAGCGTGCCCAAACCGGGTTCGGCCCGCGCGGCGAAGGCCGCGATGCCCGCGGGATCGGATGGCTCCGCGCCCGCGCCGGACAGCGCGGTCGCGGCCAGCCATGGCGCGGAGGCGGCCAGCCAGAGGACGAACGTCGCGGCGAGTTGACGTCGATGGACCAAGGCGAAAGCGGTCACGCCCGCCAGCAGTGCTCCGGTCGGGGTGAGTCCGGCCGCGGCGAGCGATACGGCCAGGGCCGCCCAGGTGGATGCCGTTCGGACGGTCGCGCGCGGCGCCGCCGCGACGCTGAGCCGATTCGACCCGCCTCTGGCCGCCGTGCCGGTTGGTACGGAGTTGCGCGGATGTTCGGCTGAATCGGCCGGCGCGGTGCCGTCGGAACGATGGGAGGAGCCGGGCGCGGCTGCCGCTACCGCGCTGGAGTGTCCGGGTGAGTGACGCGGAGCCAGCGGTGGTTCGGCTCGGCCGGTCGACCCGGTGCGCTCACGGGCCTCGGTCGGTGCGACTCCCCTCGCACGATCGGACACGTGGTGCGCATCCGCTGGGACAGCCGTTTCGGAAGGCGGGCCGTTACCGGTGGTGTCAGCTGGCGCTTCGCTGGGGTGATCGAATGCGTCCGGGGTGCCCAGCGGTTCGGCGTGGGGGGTGGACTCGGTGGTGTCGGCCGAGGCGGGTGCGTCCGACAGGATCCGTCGGCGTCGCTTCGCGGTGGCCGTACTTCGAAGGCGGTAAGCGGCCAGCGCTGTCCACGGCAACGCCGCATAGCCAGCGAGCAGGCTCCAGTGTCCCTGGAGCAAGCGCTCGGCCACGTATGGATTCCACAACGCGACCGTCGCGGCGACCAGCTGTGGGCCGAGCGACGCGCGCAGCAATTCACGCGCGAGCGTCGCCGCTCCGTACGCCGCGGCCCAGAGCGCGACCAGCAGAATCGCCTTGACCACCAGCCCGCCGTCCGCGAACGACGTCAGCGCCGCGAGCAGAGCGTCCTGCGGCACCGCCCGCGGCGCGGCGTCGCCCAGACCGAGCGCCGCATCGGTCGGATAACTGCGCGGCGTGCTCACCGCGTCCCGCAACAACAGATACCCCGGCGCGAGCAACGGCCCGGCGACGAGCAGCGCACCGGCCGCGCTGTATGCCGCGACCACCGCTCGAGTCCGACTGCTCCCGCTCACGCCTGAGCACTGTACGTCCCGACCACCACCGCCGCCGATCCAGCGGGCTCGGCGCGGGAATGTCACGGCTGAATCCGCGGTGAACACCGTCTGACCTGGATGATGTGTTGCCGCGCGGACGAGCAAGACCAGGGTGGCTGATGCATCGAAGACTGCGGGATGGGGGCGAGCGCATCGCCTGTCCCACGGTCCGGCGGGGCGCGACAGCTGGCGGGCCGTGCGAGTGGGACCATGGGCGGCGTGTCTGCTGTCCGTCGGTTTCCTGTGGTGGCGGATCTGACGTGGGTGACGGCCGGTGCGATGACCGCGAACGTCGCCGGGTATCTGCTGCAACTGCTGGCCGGGCGGTGGCTGGGCGTCACCGGGTACAGCGAGTTCGCGAGTCTGCTCGCCGTCCAGCTGCTGTGCGCGGTGCCCGCGCTGGCGTTGCAGAACGTGGTGGCCAGGGAACTCGTTCGCGGCGCGGGAACGGCGGCGCTGCGCGGGTTGCAGTGGCGCTGCGCGGTGATCGTCGCCCTGGTGGCCGCGGTGCTGGTGCCGCTGGTCGCCGTCACGCTGCACGTCGGGGTGGCCGCCACCGCGGCGGCACTGGGTGCGGCGCCCGCGCTGGTGCTGTTGTCCGGCGAGCAGGGCGTGCTGCAAGGCAGCAAGCGGTTTCGAGCGCTGGGAGTCGTGCTCGGCGCCGCCGGGGTCGCCCGAGTCGCGCCCGCGCTGGTAATCCTCGCGCTGGGCGGCGGTACGACGATCGCGCTGTGGGCCGCCGCATGCGGCATCGCGACGGCGGCAGTGCTGGCCAGGATCGTCGCCGGTGCGCCGTCCGAGCGCGCCCGAAACGAACCCGGCGAGGTCTCCCCGCCCGGTGTGCTGCCGGTCCTGCGGGCCGCCCAAGTGCAGGCGGCGATGATGGCTCTCTCGTCGGCGGACCTGATCGTGGTCCGGATCGTGCTGGACGACGTGGACGCCAGCCGTTACGCCCTCGGCACCATCGCCACGAAGATCGCCTTCTGGCTGCCGCAGGCGGTCGGTGTCGTGCTCTACCCGCGAATGGCGCAGCCGACGCACTCGGCGAGCGCGATCCGGGCGGCGCTGGCGGTGCTCAGCGGCATCGGTCTCGTCGCCGTGCTCGGGGCCGCGCTGGCCGCGCCGCTCGCCCCGCTGCTCGCGGGCGAGGACTACGCCCCGATCCAGGGCCTGCTGTGGTTGTTCGCGTTGCACGGCGCGCTGCTGGCCGTGCTGCAAGGCGCGGTGCTCTCGGCGATCGCCGTCGACCGCACCTCCCTCGCACTGGTCACCTGGCTGGGCCTGGTCGTCGAAGTCACCCTGATGCTGTCGCTGGCCCGCTCGATTCCGGCGCTGATCACCACGGCGGTATCGGTCGCGGCCACCACCACCGTCGTGGTCGCCGTCATGGTCCTGCGCGCGGCCGATCACACGGCGCGCCCCGAACCGCTGCGCCCGGTCGGCTGACCGAAACGAATTCGGCTCCCCAGCCGGAGGGCGGGGGAGCCGAATTCAGGAACGCTCAGCCGGTCAGGGCTGCTTATCGATCCGAATCTGTTCGGTCGGCGCATCGTCGGCGCCGCGGTTGATGCGCGGTGCGGGGCTGGTCGGAGCCGAGCCGCCCGGACGCTGGAACGGGGCGCCGCCCGCCCGCGCTGGCGTCGGAGCCGAGCCGCCGCGAATGCCGAGAACCACACCGACGATCAGCGCGATCACACCGAGGACGCCCAGGATGATCGGCAGGATCCGGCCGTACAGCGACAGCTTGTCGATGTTCTCCTTGGCCACCGACAGCTGTGACTCGACCGTGTTCTCGTCGAACACCAGGTGCGACTTCAGCGCGGTGACCTCCGGCTTGTCCGCGGTGCGCGAGTAGTAGAGGTGCAGCGCCTCGCCGCCCTTGACGACCGTGCCGGTCTGCGGCTCCACCCACAGGTCACGGGTGTTGGTGTAGTAGCGGGTCATGGTCACCGGGGTATCGCCGCCCTCGACGCCCCACTTGGCGGCGGGCAGGCTCAGCCGGTTGGTCGGCGCCTGGACGACGTCCCAGAGGCTGGTGGCGGGCACCGACATCTGGAAGTGGTAGACCTTCGTGTTGTTGATCTCGGTCTCTTCGATGAAGTTCGCGTCGAAGGTCTTGCGGACGTTGAGATCGAAGTACGGGTAGGTCTTCTTCTCGGTGCCGATCGGGAATCGGTACTGCAGACCGGTGTGCTGCACCGGCTCCGCGATGCTCTGGCCCTCCAGGTTCGCGGTCACCGCGATCGAGCCGTTCGGCACGGTGCTGACGGGCTCACCGGTGACCCGGTCGATGGTCACCCGGTCGACGGTCGCGGTGAGCAGGCCGGTGTCGCCCTGCTTGTCGATGCGCCGCAGCGTCTGGCCCGCCTGCACCGTCATCTGGTGGGCGTCGGCCGGGTCCTCGACGGTGAGGAAGCGCTGCGAGACCAGCGGGACGTTGGCGTCGACCTTCGCCGAGCCTTCCGGAGCGGTCAGCGACTTGGCGTCGAGAACCAGGCTGTCCTCACCCTGCTGGTTCGTCGCGATAGTGGTGATCTCCAAGTCGAGGGGAGTTTTCGCCAGTTTGTCGACGGTGTAGGTCGGGATCATGATTGCGGCGACGATCAGCAACGCGCCGAGACCCACGAGCAGGCAGGCCACCGTCCTTCTGGTACCGGCACTCAGTGCCATGCAAACTCTCCTCGTCGTAGAACACAGGTCGCTCCGGCGAGTACTGCGGGCACGCCGCGGCACTCGTGAGCCCCGACACTAACAGTCCGATGTCGTACTATGCGGCGTCGAGGCCGGAAACGGCCGAGAAATCGCCCGAGTCTAGCGCGAAATCTGAAACGTCGGGTTATCAACTGTGGACCTGCCGAGGCAGACTGGAGCCCGATGACCGCAACCCTGCCCAGCACCGCGCCCGCGACCGAACGGGTGCGCTCCCGCGCGTTCGTGCCTGCCTTGGAAGGCATGCGCGGTATGGCCGCCCTCGGTGTGCTGCTGACCCATGTCGCCTTCCAGACCGGCGCAGCGGGCACGCCGGTCATCGGACGGGTGTGGGGCCGGTTCGATATGGCGGTGGCGGTGTTCTTCGCACTGTCCGGTTTCCTGCTCTGGCGTCCGCACGCGGCGGCGGCGCGGGGACTCGACAGCGCCCCGCCCGTGGGCTACTACCTGCGGCATCGCGCCGCCCGCATCCTGCCCGCGTACTGGGTGGTGGTGTGCGCGGTCCTGGTGCTGCTGCCCAGCGCCGCCGGAACGGCCGGCCTTCGGGTCTGGGTGTCGAACCTGGCGCTGTTGCAGGTATTCGTGCCGCTGACGCTCACCGACGGCCTCACGCAGATGTGGAGCCTCTCGGTGGAGGTGGCCTTCTATCTGGTGCTGCCGTTGCTGGCGTTCGCGCTGGTGCGCCTGCGCGGACCGGCGGCGCGGTGGCGGGTGCCGGTGCTGGTCGCGGTCGCCCTCGTCAGTCTCGGCTGGAATTTCATTCCGGTCCCGACACCCGACGCGATCCACGCGGACAACTGGCTGCCCGGATATCTGCCCTGGTTCGCCGCGGGCATGCTCCTCGCGGAGCTCGCCGAACATAGCGTTCGGCTATCACGCTGGTGGAAAGTCAGCGGGAATCAGCCCCTGATGTGGGCCGTCGCGGCGGTGGTCTTCCTGCTCGCGGCTACCGATCTGGCCGGTCCTGCGGGTCTGACCCGGGCCGAACCATGGCAGTACGCGGTGAAGATGGGGCTGGGCGCGATCATCGGCTTCGCGCTGCTCGCGCCGCTGGTGCTGCGGGACCCGGAGGGACGCGGGCACCGCTGGCTGGAGTCGCCCGTGGCCGCGACGCTCGGACGCTGGTCCTACGGCATCTTCATCTGGCACCTCGCGGTGCTGTCGATCGTGTTCCCGGTGTTCGGCATCCTGCCCTTCCAGGGCGACTTCGGTTACGTCTTGGTTCTCACGCTCGCCATCACCCTTCCGGTCGCCGCGGCCAGCTATGCGCTGGTGGAAGAGCCGGTGCGGCGCTGGGCCCGCCGCCGGGACCGGGTGCGGCGGAACTCCGAACCCGAGCCAGCGCCCTGATCGGCGGCCCCGCGCGAGGTCAGCCGTCGAGTTGCCGGTGGATGTCCATCAGGTGGTGGCGCAGCTCGTGCAGGGTGTGCACCGCCAGCCAGCGCAGGGAGCGATCCGCGGGTTCGGGGTAGAGGAAGACGAGGGTGCGTTCCCAGTCGTCGTCGCCGAGTCGTTCCAGCACGTTGGCGAACAGCAGGGCGGCGTCGCGGATCTGGCGGGCCACGTCGGCGGGGTGCTGCTGGGCGTAGCCGTCGTGCTCGACTCGTTCGTCCCGGCCCATCGCGGTGCTGGGCGGGTTGTCCGAACGGCGAGCGGCCAGCACGCGTTCGCGCTGGGCCAGCAGCACATCCCGGACGTGGCAGGCGTACTCCAGCGGCGACCACACATCGGGCTTGCCGCGTTCGCGCAACTTGACGCTGTCGGCGCCGAGCAGGTCGGCGTATTCCACGGCGTGCTCCCGCGCCAGCGACGGCACGTCGGCCGCCGAAGCCAAGTCGTAGACGAAACCGCATTCGGCACAGGTGTTCACGCATGGTCACGTTAGCAACGGGTGCCATTGCGGCGCACGGCGAATGGGCGTCTTGTCCAGCGGCGCCGCCGCGCGTTCGCGCGGGCCGAGGTCGCCGGCTGGTGCGCGGGCCGGAGGTCAGTGCTCTCCGGTCGACGGATCGGTTTCGTCCGGCCGGATCGCGCCGGGCCGATCGGCGTGTTCCGGCCGAGGCAGCGCCGCGATGCCCACCGCGATGATCGCGAGCACCGCGGGCAACTGCACCAGCAGGGAGCCACCCATATAACGGTCGGGCGAACGCCACGGGCCCGTGGACAGCGCGGCAGCGGACAGCATGGTGCCCCCGCCCGCGACGACGACGAGCGCGCGCGGTGTGACGTACCGCGTGAAACGCGTCGCGGCCAAGGCGATCACCGTGGCGGCACCGCCCACCGGACCGGCGATCACGGTGGCCGCGCCGGTGAGCCCGATCGCGCCCATCCAGCGACGGCCCCAGGTGCTGGGCGCTTCGATGCTCGAATTCGCCTGGTCGGTAGGCACATTCGCGGCGGAGGGCCGCGCGCGGCGGGGAACGGCAAGCACCGCGAGCGGCAGTAGCAGCAGCAATCCGCCGAAGATGGCGAGGCGATACCACCGGTCGACCGGGAAGGTGATCGTCACCGGGCCGGTGGCATCGGCTGGCAGCAGCCAGGCTTGCTGCCAGCCGTCGAGCACCACGGGTTCGAGCACGCGCCCGTCCGCGCTGGCCGCGCGCCATCCGACATTGGTGCTCAGCGGCAGCACGAGCAGCCGGTCGCCCGCGCTCGTCGGCGGTGCGGCGGCGGTTTCCGACCCGGTTCGGTTCAGGCGCAGCCGATCCACGAAGAAAAGGTCGGTCGGACCGACCGCCACGTCGGCCCGGCCCTGCGGCAGCGCGAGTTCCGGTGTGTCCGCCTCGTCCGTGCACACGCGGGCGGGAACCGGCGCACCGGACCGCAATTCGCCGACGGTGGCGGTGACCGTGGTGCGCAGCGTCCGGCCGCCCGCGTCGATCGTCGGGCCGAGTGCGCACGGGACGGTGATCTCGCGGTCCAGCGCGGCGGCCTCCGGGTAGTCCGGTCCGAGGACCATCACCTCGGCCAGTCCGGGCGGCTGGGTCTGGACGAAACCCAGCGCGGTCTTGTCCAGCACCGGCCGCCAGGTCCGCATGCTCAGCTCGATGCGGTCGGTCACCGTGGGATGCAGGGAGATCCGCGTCGGCGTGCCCCGGCCGTCGTCGTCCAGCTCGCGCACCTGCGGCCCGTCGCCGAGGTTCACCGTCACCGAGGTGGGCGCGGCGGGCAGACCGCCGAGCGAGGGAGTCAGTTCGAGGCCGGTCACCAGCGTGGGCTCGGGCAACTCGAGGGTGAGCGTCGGCCTGCCCGCGGTCGGCTCGCGGACCGAGTCCTCCGGTGCGGTCCAGCTCGTGCGCGGATCGCCGTCGGTCGCGGCGAATGCGGCCCCGCGCAGGTCGCCGACGTCGGCCTTGCCGCGGGCCACCGGCCTGGCGTGGTCGGTGAGCAGCGCCTCCAGCGCCGGACCCTGCCGGGTGCGGACGGTCAGTTTCGGGGCGACCGACATCGGTTCCGGGACGGTCAGCGTGCGCTCGAACGCCCCCGGTTCCTCCGGGGCCAAGGCGAGACCTTTACTGCAACGCACCCGGTCGGGCGCGTCGAAACAGGCACTGCGGCCAGGGAATTCCTGACCGAGATCCCATCCACGCACCGGTGCGCCCGCGGGAGCCGACGGCACCACGGTGCGATGCCTGATGTCGACGCGGACGGGCGCGTTGCGCGTCGAGTAGTCGTCCAGCGTGAGCTCGCTGATCCCGAACTGCCCGCCCGAGGAACCGTTCTCGGTGCGGATCGCGGTGATCTTCAGCCACTCGGTGCGGCCTGCGGGGAGCGAAACCGAGACCGGCGCACCGGGTTCGGGCACTCGTACCGAGACGGTGCCGTTCGCGGTGCGCACCTCGATCCATTTGACCGGGTCGCCGATTGCGGCCGAACTGGTGGTCAGGTTCAGTTGCCCGGCCTTGATCGGGTGATCGAGATCGAGCCGGAGCCATTGGCCGAGGGCGTGCTCGGTGCCGTTGCTGATCCACGCGGTGGACGGATCGCCGTCGACGACGGCCGCGGTGGAACTTCCCGGGGCCGCGCCGCCGAGCTGGGTGGCGTCGGCGGCCGAGCTGGACGCGGTGACGGTGGCGCCCGACCACTCGCCGCGCACCAATTCGGTACCGGGCACCTGATAGTCGGGGACCAGGTTGAAGGTGCGGCGCGCGTCGTCGGGTGCGCGCAACGCGGAGTTGTGGTTGTCCACCCTGCCGAAATCGGCTTCGCGATCCATCGGCGTATCCGTGACCGTCACCGGGCCGAGCGGCAACCCGGCCTCGGTCGCGTCGGCGGCGAGCAAGGCGGGTGTCCGGGCGAGGACGGGATCGCGGCGCATCCGCTCGAGCACTTCGGGGCCGCCCTGGATGACCGGGACGTCTCCGAGCGGGACGGTGTACGCGCCGGGGAACGCCTCCGGCGCGCCGGTGCCGCTACTCACTTCCGCGGGTGTCCCGTGGCCCGGCGCGTCCACCCGGTAGATCTCGATCGCCGGGTACGGCGGGCGCAGGTCACCATCGGCCACCAGGTCGTCGGCGATCACCACCGATTCGATGGGGTTGCCGAACCCGGCCACCTTGTGCAGCCCGGGCGACCCGTCGAGCGCCTGATGGGCCAGCATCGGCCGGGTCGAGCGGGAGGTCTCCGGATCGAGGTCGTTGCGCAGGACGACGACGCCGATCCCTTGGGCGCTCAGCGTCGCGGCCAGTCCCGCCGATGGCCTGCCATCGGCGATGAGCCGCTGCACCGAATCCATCGCGCGGATGGTGCCGGGCGGGTTCAGCGGCACCGCGTCGCGGATCGCCCACGGCGTTCGGGCCAGCGCTTGCAGTGGTTCGTCGCGCGTGAGTCCCCAGACCTGACTGCCGAAGGGCGCGCCGGGCACCACCAGGGCGCGCGTATCGGCGGCGTTGTGCTCGAGCCAGTCCGCGGTCTGCTGCCAGTACGCGGGTACCCGGTCGTAGGCGCCGCGCGGGGCGAGTTTGCCGGTCCAGGCCAGCGAGGTGGACAGGGCCAGCGCGGTGAGGATCAGCGCCGCGATCGCGACCGCGCGGTCCCGCTCCGGGTGCGCGAAAGCGCTCCGCCAAGACTTCAGCGGTACCGAGGCGGGCAGCGGAACCCGGGCCAGCAGCTGCGCCAGCCCCAGCACGAGCGGGATGCGGATCAGCGGCTCCAGCTTGTGCACATTGCGCAGCGGGGCCCCGCCGGAGTCCAGGAAGACGCGCACCGACTGCGCGAACGGTCCGCTCAGTTCACCGACGAACCCGGCGCTGATGCCGACCAGCCCGACGCACAGGATCAGGACGAGCCTGCCGCGATACGGCATGGACCGCAGGGCCAGCCCCGCCATGCCCGCCGCCGCGACCAGCCCGGTGGCCAGCACCGCCGCGGGCTGGGTGACCAGCACCGCGCCCGCGATGCGTTCCGGCGAGACGAACGGCGTCCAGCTGTCGGTGCCGCGCAGCACCTCGCCGAGCGAGGCCCACTGCGTGGTCACGCCCGAGGACTCGATGTAGTCCAGGAACGGCGGACTCACCTTGCCCAGCAGCAGCAACGGCACCGCCCACCAGAACGTGGCCAGCACCAGCAGCGGAATCCAGGCGGCGGTGAAACGCCACCAGCGGCGGCTGGGCCGAGAGGAGCCCGATCGAGCGCCGTCGGACGCAGTCCGCCCGCGGCCGATCGCCGGCGAGGCAGTCGCCCACCACAGCAGCGCAGGCAAAAAGGCGGCCACGGTCGCGACCGCGTTGACCGAGCCCATCAGGGCCAGCGCCAGCGCACTGCCCGCGGCGGACTCGGCCCCGCCCCGCCGCCGGTCGCGCCCAGCGACGCCGAGCGCGGCGGGCGCGAGCAGCACCCACGGCGCCAGCATCATCGGCAGCGTCTCCGAGGAGATCGACCCGACGGTGGTCAGCACCCGCGGCGACAACGCGAAGGCGAGCGCGGCGACGACGCGTGAGCCGCGCGTGCCGATGCCGAGCACCTCGCACAGGCGCACGATCCCCCAGAATCCGGCGAGCAGCAGCAGCGCCCACCAGATCCGCTGCGTCACCCAGGCGGGCACGCCCAGCAGATGGCCGAGCGAGAAGAACGCGCCGTGCGGGAAGAAGTAGCCGTAGGCCTGGTTCTGCACCTGGCCCATCGGCGCCTGGCTGCTCCACAGATGGCTCGCGCGTTCCAGGAAGCCGAGCGGATTCTGCGCCAGGTCGTATTTCGTGTCGGCGACCGTGAGGCCGGGCGCCTGCACGAAGGTCAGCAGGAACGCCACGACTACGGTCGCGGCGAACCAACGTCTGCCCAGCGGCGCGGTGCTGTGCTGCTCCGGCGCCCCGGACGATCCGAGCGAGTCGGCGGGTGAAGCGGAGGTCAGCGGGTCAGCGGCTGCCGTACTCAACGTTGTTCAGCAGCGAGGAGCCCTTGTCGCCGCTGCGATCGATCTCCGGCCGCGAGTTCTGCTGGACCGCCATGGTGATGAGGAAGACGCTGAGCACACCCAGCACGGCGCCCGCGACGGCACTCGCAACACCCGGGACAGCAAACTTCATCGCGGTACTCCAATACGTCGATGCAGGCACGTTCCCGGCCAACCTAGCAGGGCGTCCGGTATTTGTATGCGTTCAGGCCGCCGAATCTCCGCTGGACGCGCCCCGGCCGACCGACGGACTGCCCGGAAAGCGGCCGTGTCAGCGGGCGGGGAGAGCGCAGTGCAACGCGCCGAGCAGGGTGCGCAGTTTGGCGGTGGTCTCGTCGAGTTCCGCCTGCGGGTCGGAGGCCGCGACGATGCCGCCGCCCGCGTACGCCCGCACCGCGCGACCGTCGGCCGAGAGTTCCGCGCAGCGGATCGCGACCACCCAGGCGCCGTCGCCGTCGGCGTCGCACCAGCCGACGGCGCCGCCGTAGAAGCCGCGGTCGTCCTCGAGCTGCGTGATGGTGTCCAGCGCCAGGTCGGTGGGGGTGCCGCAGACCGCGGGTGTGGGGTGCAGCAGCAGCGCCAGGTCCAATGCCGTGATCGTGCTGTCGCGCAGCCGCCCGGTGACGGGTGTCGCCAGATGCCACACCTCATGGGTGCTGATCAGTTCCGGGCTCTCCGGAATCGACAGCTCGGCGCAGACCGGCCCGAGCCGCTCGCGGATCCAATCGATCACGAAGGCGTGCTCGTCCCGATTCTTGGTGCTCGCAAGCAGCTCCCCGGCCTGAGCGGCGTCGGCTTCCGGATCGGCCCGCCGTGGCGCGGTGCCCGCCAGTGGGCGCAGCGTCACCGTGTCGCCCTGCCGGGCGATCAGCACTTCGGGCGTCGCGCCGACCAGCGTCGCACCGGGGCGTCCGGCGGGGGTGAGATCGACCGCGAAGACGTTCGCGTGCGGATGCCGGGTCAGCAGGTGTCCCGCGACGACTTCCGGGTCGAGCGCGGACTGCGCCTCGGCCAGCACCGACCGCGCCGCGACCACCTTGCGTAGCGGTTGCGCGGGATCGTTGAGCTGCTCGACCAGCTTGGTCACCCGCGCCACATGCTCGGCCGGGCTCGGCACCTCGGTCACCACGCGCACCGGCGGCAGCTCGGGCAACGCGGCGGGCCGCCATGGACCAGCGGTGTGCACGGCGCGCTCCGGCACGCTCAGCGCGGCAGGCTCCCGTGGATCGAAGGGCAGCGCGCCGACGACCAGCCGCGCACTGCCGTCCAGCAGCGCCGCCCGCGCTCGTCGCGCGTCGTCGAAGCAGACTCGGGTCCCATGACCACGAACAACCCCGTCGGCCCGAGCAAGCAGGAACCCATCCATGCCCCCAACCTAATGGTGCGGTCGGACGTAGTCCGTCGTCAGCTCGCGCATGGCCTCACGAGTTCTTGCCGGGCGGGACGAGCAGGACCGGGCGGTGGCAATGCTTGAGGACGGCGTCCGCGACGCTGCTGTGCAGCAGCGCGCGGATGCCGGTGGCGCCACGGGTGCCCGCAACGATGATGTCGACGTCCAGCTCGTCGGCGCAGTCGACGATGGCGTTCCAGATGGTGGTGGCGCATTCGGCGGTGCGCGCCTCGGCGTTGAGACCCACCAGTTCGGCCAGCCGCACGCCCTCGGCGTTGATGGCCCGCGCGTCGACGTAGGCGATGTCCTCGATCTCGTCGTCCGGCACCCATTCCGGTTGCATCACTCCCGACAGCCCGGACAGGCGAGCCGCTTGCCGCACCATGGGCTCCCAGGCGGTGAGCACGATGGCCCGGTCGGCGGTGAGGAATCGCCCGGCGTATTCGACAGCGCGCTTGGCGTTCTCGGAGCCGTCGTAGGCGATGAGCATCAGATCGCAGGGCACGATGACCTCCTCGAAAGGACGCACGGCGACACCTCGAGATTACCCCTGGAGGCTCGCGTCAGGCGCTTGTTTTCGGGGTTCTACCTGCGGATTCGCGGCCGCACCCGAGTTGCTTGCTCGGTAGGGACGTAGCGACTGCGGTCGCGCACGTCGCGGCGAGTACGGTTGACCTCTATGCGGAAGACGCCTCTGCTCGTCCTCGCCGTACTCGCCGCGGTCGCGACCGCCTGCTCGAACGGTGGCTCCACCGAGTCGGCCCCATCGAGCACAACCACCACCACGGACGCGACCACCGCCGCGGTCCCCGTCACCAGCTCGGCGCCGCCGGACTGCAACGCGGGATACCTCGCGCAGTTCACCACCCGCCAGAAGCTCGCCCAGTTGCTGACGGTCGGCGTCACCGGCGCGGCCGACGCCACGAATGTGGTGCGCAACGAGCAGATCGGCGGCATCTTCGTGGGCGGCTGGACCGACCAGGCGCTGCTCGCCTCCGGCCAGATCGAGCAGGTGAAGCAGGCTGCCAAGGTGCCGCTGATGGTGACCATCGATGAGGAGGGCGGCCGGGTCTCCCGGGTGCGCGACCTGATCGGCGCGGCGCCCTCGGCGCGGCAGACGGCGCAGACCATGAGCCCCGATGAGTTTTATAGCGCCACGCTGACCAGGGGTCGCGCGCTGAAGAATCTCGGTGTGACGGTGGATTTCGCTCCCGACGTCGACGTCAGTTCCCAGCCGGACGACTCCGTCATCGGCGACCGCTCCTTCTCCGACGACCCGGAGGTGGTCACCCGCTACGCGGACGCCTATATCCGCGCCATGCGCGAGGTCGGCGTCGGCACGGTGATGAAGCACTTCCCCGGTCACGGGTCCGGTTCGGGCGACTCGCACACCGGCACGGTGCGCACTCCGCCGCTGGACCAGATGCAGAACACGGACCTGGTTCCGTTCCGCAACTTGATCGGCTCGGGCGCGGCCGTCATGGTCGGTCACCTCGATGTGCCCGGATTGACCACACCCAACGTCCCGGCCAGCATCAGCCCGGAAGCGATGCGTTTGCTGCGCGAGGGCACCGGCTACGGAGCCGCGCCGTTCCAGGGACCGATCTTCACCGATGATCTCGGTGGCATGGCCGCGATCACCAGCCGGATGTCGATCGAGGACGCCGTCGAGGCCGCATTGGTCGCCGGCGCGGACAGCGCCTTGTGGATCACCACCGACGCGGTGCCCCAGGTGCTCGACCGGCTGGAGCAGGCGGTTTCGAGCGGGCGACTGCCGATGGCCCAGGTGGATGCTTCGGTGTTGCGGTTGGCCGCGTACAAAGGTGCGTTGCCGCGCTGCTGAGGCGCGCCGCACGGTCGGGTCGGGCGACTGGTGAGCAAATCGGACCGCCGGAACTTACCTTGGAGTAATATATGAGATTCACCTGTGGTAGGAGTGTGGATGGCGGGCGGTACGAAGCGGCTTCCGCGGGCGGTACGCGAGCAGCAGATGCTCGACGCCGCCGTGGAGGTCTTCTCGCGTAAAGGCTTCCACGACACGTCGATGGACGCGATCGCCGCCGAGGCGAAGATCTCGAAGCCGATGCTGTATCTGTACTACGGCTCCAAGGACGAACTGTTCCGCGCTTGCATCCAGCGCGAGGGGCTGCGGTTCATCGAATCCGTCGCGCCCGCGGGCAACCCTCTGCTCACGCCGCACGAGCAGGTGCGCACCGCGCTGGAGGGCTTCCTCGGCTTCGTCGACCGCAACCGGCGGTCCTGGCAGGTGCTCTACCGGCAGGCCATCGGCCAGCAGGCGTTCGCCTCGGAGATCGAGAACGCGCGCGAACGCGTCATCGAGCTGACCGCCAAACTGCTGGAGTCCAGCGCCAAGCACGCCGAGCCGGGGACGAACTTCGACGTCGTCGCGGTCGCCGTGATCGGCGCGGGCGAGGCCATCGCCGACCGGTTGGCCAGCGGCCGGATCGAGGTCGCCGAGGCCGTCGACCTGCTCGACGATCTGGCCTGGCGCGGTCTCGCCGGCCGGAAGAAGACCGAGTAGCCCGCCCATTGCCCAGATCGGTTGCTTCCGCGCCGCCCTCCTGCCAAAGTGCGTGAGTTCGCATAGCGCGGACCGGCTCGTCCGAAGAGCCGGGGAGAAACGGGGCGGAATTGTTCGGCTTGCTCAGGCCGTGTGCGCACGGCGCTCAGAAGTATGGAATCGATGCGGCCGAATGGCGGGCGCATCTGTGCGGTTTGTGTCTCGGCTTGCGCGACGGGCACGGTCAGCTCGCCCGCGCCACCACCAACAAGGACGCGCTGGTGCTGAGCATGCTCACCGAGGCCCAGTCCGGACCGGCGGCGCGCACCACCGCGGCGCCGTGCCCGCTGCGCGGAATGCGCCGCGCGTCGGTGGTCGCCGCGGGCGCGCCCGGCGTCCAGCTCGCCACCACCGCGTCGTTGTTGTTGGCGGCGGCCAAGATTCGCGATCACGTGGACGACGGTGAGGTGGTCGCGCTCGCGCGCGGGCCGCTGGCGAAAGCCGCGACGCGATGGCACCGGGAGGCTCGCGCGGGCGCGGCCCGGATCGGTCTGGACGTCGAGCCGCTCGTCGCGGCGCTCGTCGCGCAGGTGCGTTTGGAGCAGGAGGCGAACGAGCTGGTCGCCGTGGGCGGGACGGCATTGGCGCCGGAATCCCTTGCCCAGTCCGCGCATTGGCGTTCCGCGATGTCGCCGTCGGCCGACCCGATCGACCGGTTGACCGCACCCACTCAGCTGTGCGCGTCGGCGTTCTTCGCGCACACAGCCGTCTTGGCCGACCGCATGGACAACGTCGACGCGCTGCGGGAGGCGGGATGGCAGTTCGGCCGGATCGCGCATCTGGCCGACGCCGTAACCGACTACGACGATGACGCCGCCCACGACCGCTTCAACCCTCTCGCGGCTACCGGAACCAGCGTGCCCGAGGCGTACGACCTGATGCGGCAGTCGAATTCGCGCCTGCGCGCGGCCGTCGCGGCGGCCGAACTCAGCCGGGTTCCCACCGTACGCTGGATGCTGCTCGACCCGCTGACCGCGGTGCTGCGGCGGCTCGGCGGCGGGCTCGGCGCGTTCGCCGCGCACACTTGCTCGGTGTCGCCCGAAGGGGCCGACATCCGCGCCCACGCGCACGGAACCCGCCACCGCCCGCCGACCCGTCGCCCTGGCGTCGGTGAATCTCTCGCGCTCATCCTGGGCGCTTACTGCACCGGCTACGCGTGCTGCGCCGACCACACGCAACCGTGCACGGGCGAACGCAAGGACGCGTGGATCAAGAACTGCGACTGCGGAGATTGCGGAGATTGCGGCGGGTGTGATTGCAGTTGCTGCGATTGCGGGGATTGCAATTGCTGCGACTGCGGTTGCGACTGCTGATCCGTGCTCGAGCGGCGAGCCGGCCGCTCCCGTGCGAAAGGCGCGGCCGACCTCGCTGAAAAGCGCGAAGCCGCATCCTGATTCGTGGGAATCGGGATGCGGCTTCGCGGAACGTTCAGCGCAGGGTCGCCGTCAGGTGCGGGTACCCCTTCTTCGGGTGGAGCAGCGCCAGATCCCAACCGCCTTCGACCTGATCGGCGTACAGGTTGACGGCGGAGGGCAGCAGGATCGGCTTGCCGAACTTGACCGAGTACGTGGTCTGCTCCGGAATGCGTCCCTCGACCGCGCCGAGAATCGTCGCCGCCGACCACATGCCGTGGGCGATCGATCGCGGGAAGCCGAATGCCTTGGCGCCCAATGCCGAAGTGTGGATCGGATTGTGGTCACCGGACGCGGCCGCGTACCGGGTGATCGTCTTCTGATCCACCCGCAGGGTGCGCAGCGGCGGCGGCGGAACCTCCTCCGGTTTGGGCTCCGGTTTCGGCCCGCCCGACAGCGAGGTGCGCTGCTGGTGCAGGAACGTGGTGACCTGGTGCCACACCTGCTCCCGGCCCACCTTCACGTCGCTGACCGCGTCCACGAGCAGGCCCTTCGGGTGCTCGCGCAGGTTCTCGACGTGGGTGCGGATGTCCAGCGGCTCGCTCACCGAGATCTCGCGGGTGCGCTCGATGACGTTCTGCGCGTGCACCGCGCCCACCGCGACGAACGGGAAGTCCCGAGCCACCACCAGTTGCATCGCCAGCGGGAAGGTGAGGATGAACGGGTAGGTCAGCGGCAGCGCGTCGCCGAACCGCAGACCGGTCGCGCGGCAGTAGGCGGCCAGATGATCCGGGTCCACCCGCAGCCCGTCGAGCCGGACGGCCCGGTCCGGCAGCGTCGGCTTGCGCGCCGACAGCAGCGGCACCGCCCCGAGCGCGGCCTTGACGAACAGGCGGTTGTTCTTCGGCGGTTCGGTGAGGGCGATCACCTGGGTCTTCTCCTTGCCTGCCGGAGCCTGGGCCATCATGCTCCGATCAGGCTCTGACCGCAGACCCGCACGACGTTGCCGGTCACCGCGCTCGACGCCGGGCTCGCGAAGTAGGCGATGGTCTCGGCGACGTCGACGGTTTGGCCGCCCTGCAGCAGCGAACTCATCAGCCGGCCCGCTTCCCGGGTGGCCAGCGGGATGGCGGCGGTCATCGCGGTCTCGATGAAACCCGGCGCGACGGCGTTGATGGTGATGTTCTTCTCCGCCAGTTTCGGCGCCTCCGCGTTCACCATGCCGATGACGCCCGCTTTGGAGGTGCCGTAGTTGGTCTGCCCGCGGTTGCCCGCGATGCCCGCGATCGAGGACACGTCGATCACGCGACCGCCCTCCTTCAGCGCGCCCTTGGCCACCAGCCCCTCGGTGATCCGGTGCGGAGCGGCCAGGTTGACGTTGATGACCGCGTTCCAGCGGCCCTCGTCCATGTTCGCCAGCAGCTTGTCCCGGGTGATGCCCGCGTTGTGCACGACGATGTCGATGCCGCCGAAACGTTCGGTGGCGAACTCGGCCAGCTTCTCCGCCGCGTCGGGCGCGGTGACGTCGAGCGCGAGCGCGGTGCCGCCCACCTTGTTCGCGGTCTGCGACAGCGCCTCGCCCGCCGCCGGGATGTCGGCCACGATCACCTGGGCCCCGTCGCGGGCGAACACCTCGGCGATGGTGGCGCCGATGCCGCGCGCGGCGCCGGTCACCACCGCGACCTTGCCGTCCAGCGGGCGATCCCAGTCGGCGGGCGCGCTCGCGTCGTCCTTGCCGACCCGGATGACCTGGCCGTCGACGAACGCCGACTTGGCCGAGAGCAGGAAGCGCAGGGTCGACTCCAGGCCGGTCGCCGCCGCGGACGCCTCCGGGTGCAGGTAGACCAGCTGGGCGGTCGAGCCGCGCAGCAGTTCCTTGGCCACCGAGCGGGTGAAGCCCTCCAGCGCGCGCTGCGCGATCTGCTCGTCGATGCCGGAAGCCAGCTCGGGAGTGGTGCCGATGACCACGATGCGTCCGGACGGGGTGAGGCTGCGCAGGGCGGGCTGGAAGAACTCGAACAGTTGCGAGAGATCCTCGATGGTGCCGATGCCGGTGGCATCGAACACCAGGGCGCCGTACTTGGTGCCCTGGCTCAGTGCGTCGGCGAAGGTGTAGTCCGACAGCAGGGCGCGCACCGGCTCGGCGACGCGGCCCTTGCCGCCGATCAGCACCGGCCCGGACAGCGGCGGCTCGCCCTTGACGTAGCGGCGCAGTTTCTCCGGCTTCGGAAGGCCGAGCTTGCCGGCCAGGAACGCGCCAGGCGCGGAGTGTACGAACGATCCATAGAGGTTGGGAGCACCCTTGCTCTTGCTGGCTGCCACTATTCCTACCTTTTCTGAGTTCTGGCTCTCGGGTCTGGGGTATCGCCCCGGCGTGGTCTGCTGGCGCACTTTTGCGGGGGTACGTGTCGACATTAAACTTACTCCAGAGTAAGTTTAATGTAAACAACCGCGACGGGGCGCCGAGCAGCGCGGAGATGTCCGTGCTCCACCGGGCCGCCGGGACACCCATCCACGAGACCTTGGAGACTCGAGTGACTAGCAAAGCCCGTTCGGCGAAGAGTGCCGCCAAGACCGGTAGGACCACCCGCCCGGTCGCGATCGTCGGTGGCAACCGAATTCCGTTCGCTCGCTCCGACAAGGCGTACGCGCACGCCTCCAACCAGGACATGTTCACCGCCGCGCTGGACGGGCTGGTCAGCCGCTTCGGCCTGCAGGGCGAGCGGCTCGGCATGGTCGCCGGCGGCGCCGTGCTCAAGCGGGTCGGCGAGCACGGCCTGATCCGGGAGAGCGTGCTCGGCAGCAAGCTCAGCCCCTACACCCCGGCGCACGACCTGCAGCTGGCCTGCGGCACCGGACTCCAGGCGATCGTCACCGTCGGCGACGCGATCGCCGCGGGCCGGATCGAAGCCGGCGTCGGCGGCGGTACCGACACCACCTCCGACGCTCCCATCGGCGTCAGCGAGGGCATGCGCGAGTGGATGCTCGACGCCAACCGCGCCAAGACCAACAAAGACCGCCTCAAGCTGGTCGGCCAGCTGCGCCCGAGCATGCTCGGCATCGAGATCCCGCGCAACGCCGAGCCGCGCACCGGGCTGTCCATGGGCGAGCACGCCGCCATCACCGCCAAGGAATTCGGCATCCCGCGCGAGGCGCAGGACGAGCTGGCCTATCTGTCGCACAAGAATATGGCGGCCGCCTACGACCGCGGTTTCTTCGATGACCTGATCACGCCGTTCCTCGGCCTGACCCGCGACGACAACCTGCGGCCGAACTCCTCGATCGAGAAGCTGGCGACGCTGAAGCCGGTCTTCGGCGTCAAAGCCGGTGACGCGACCATGACCGCGGGCAACTCCACCCCGCTGACCGACGGCGCGTCCGCGGTGCTGCTGTCCAGCGAGGAGTGGGCCGCCGAGCGCAAGCTGCCCGTACTGGCGCACCTGGTGGACAGCGAGGTCGCCGCGGTCGACTACATCCACGGCCCCGACGGCCTGCTGATGGCGCCGACCTACGCGGTGCCGCGCCTGCTCGCCCGCAACGGCCTGACCCTGCAGGACTTCGACTACTACGAGATCCACGAGGCGTTCGCCTCGGTGGTGCTGGCCACCCTGACCGCGTGGGAGTCCGACGCCTACTGCAAGGAGCGCCTCGGCCTCGACGGCGCGCTGGGCTCGATCGATCGCAGCAAGCTGAACGTCAACGGATCGTCGCTGGCCGCGGGTCACCCGTTCGCCGCGACCGGCGGCCGTATCGTCGCCGCCACCGCGAAGCAGCTGGCCGAGAAGGGCTCCGGCCGCGCGCTGATCTCCATCTGCGCCGCGGGTGGCCAGGGCGTCGTGGCGATCCTCGAGCGCTGACCGGTCGTACACCGCGAGGTGGTCCGACCGGAATTCCGGTCGGACCAGCCGCGCCCTACTCGCCGGGCAGCTCGAGGTGCCCGCCGAACGCTTTGCGCATCGCCGAGAGGACTTTGTCCGCGTACACCCCTTGGTCCCGCGAGGAGAATCGCGCGAACAAAGCCGAAGCCAGCACAGGGACGGGCACGCCGGTGTCGATGGCGGCATCGACCGTCCAGCGACCTTCGCCGGAGTCGGATACCCGGCCGCTGTAGGACTCCAGGTTCGGGTCCGCGTGCAGCGCGGCCGCCGTGAGGTCGAGCAGCCAGGACGCGACCACCGACCCCCGCCGCCACACCTCGGTGATCTCGGGGATGTCCAGGTCGTACCGGTAGTACTCGGGATGCTCCAGCGGCGTCTCCTCCGCGGAGAACTCGCCCGTGTGCTCGGCGCCGTAGTTGGCCCGGTGCAGGACGTTCAGCCCTTCGGCGTAGGCGGCCATCGCCCCGTACTCGATGCCGTTGTGCACCATTTTCACGAAGTGGCCCGCCCCTACCGGTCCGCAGTGCAGATAACCCAGCTCGGCCGTGGACGGCTCGCCGCTGCGTCCCGGCGTCCGCTCCGCCGCCCCGAGGCCCGGCGCGATGGATTTCAGCAGTGGGTCCAGGTGCTTCACCGGCTCGGACTCACCGCCGATCATCAGGCAGAAGCCGCGGGTCCGCCCGAAAACGCCGCCCGAAGTGCCGATGTCCACGTAGTGGATGCCCTTGGGCCGCAAGCGCTCGGCGCGCGCGAGGTCCTCGTGGTAGCGGCTGTTGCCGCCGTCGATGATGATGTCGCCCGGTTCGAGCAGCTCGGCGACCTGCTCGATCACCGCCCCGGTGGCCCCGGCGGGGATCATCACCCACACCACGCGCGGCGTCTCCAGCATGCCGACGAACTCGGTGAGGTCGGTGCTGCCCCGGAAGGCGTCCCCGAGCTCGGCGCGCAGTTCATCGATGTGCGAGGAGCGACGCTCGTATCCGACGGCGGTGTGTCCGTCCTCGACGACGCGGCGCACGATGTTGGCGCCCATCCGGCCGAGGCCGATCATTCCCAGCTGCATGCCATCCATCTCCCTCGTGTATGCCAAGTCTTGCGGCGGGGTCGTCTCGATTCTTCCGCGTGGGATCGATCACGGTTCGGTTCGCGGGTGTAACGCCGCCCGCTTCCGCCCGATAAACAGATCGGCACCGCGCAGTTGCCTGACCCCCGACCCGGCAACTGCGCGGGCCTCTTTGTGTGGTGTACCCGGTTCTTCGCGCGGAATGTGCGCTATGCCCGAGCTGTGGCGAGCACTGTCGGTGTGGACCACTATCGTTGGCAGGGACGCGCAGCGGTGCGGGTCCACAATTCAATCGAACGGGGAGGACGGTTCGTGACGAGCCAGCCGAGCACCGGAGGACGCGGCCCACAGGCTGGTGGCGAAGTCGGGTGGCGCCAGCTTCTCGGGGCGGAGCGGCCCCAGGCAGCGGACCGGTCGGTCGCTTGGACCGGCGACGAACAGCTCACCCAGCCTCTGCAAGCTACCCGGAGGCGGCCCCCGCCGCCCGCACCCCGGCGTGCGCCCGCGCGTCGTCCGATCTCGCCCCCGCCACCGAAACGCCTGGACAGCGCCGTCGTGCGCCGGGTGGGTATCGCGGTAGGCGCGGTGCTGGCGGTCGCCGGTCTCGGCTACGTGGTGGACTGGGTGATGTCCTCGGGCGAGGTCGCGCGTGGCACCGTCGTCGCCGGTGTCGACATCGGAGGCATGGACAAAGCCGCGGCCGATGCGAAGCTGCGCGCCGAACTGGATCCCAGGGCGGGCCGCGAACTGCCGCTGCGCATCGGCGACGTGCAGACCCGCATCGTGCCGAGCGCCGCCGGACTGGCCGTGGACTGGGACGCCACCTGGTCGCGGATCGGCTCCCAGCCGCTCAACCCGTTCACCCGGCTCGCCTCCTTCTTCACCACCCGCGAAGTGTCGATCGTCAGCGCGATCGACGAACCGGCCCTGGATCGCCAACTCACCGAACTGGGGGTGCACGACCGGCCGTCGGTCGAGGGCACCATCACCTTCCGCAATGCCGAACCCGTCGCGGTGCCTCCGGTTCCTGGCCGGGTGCTCGATGTCGCCGCCGCGCGTACCGAACTGGCCGAGCGGTGGGTCACCGGCGCCACAGTGGATCTTCCCGTCGTCCCCGCGCCGCTGCAGGTGCGTCCGGAGGCCGTGGACAAGGCCCTGCGCGAGATCGCCCAGCCCGCGGTGCGCTCGCCGATCGCGTTCGCGGGCAAGGGCGCCTCGGGCAGGCTCGATCCGGAGCAGATCGCGTCCGTGCTGGCCTTCGCGCCGGACGGGCAAGGCGGTCTCGCCGCGTCGGTGAATCAGGACGCCGCGATCGGTCTACTCGGGCCGCAACTGGCCACCACGGAGGTCGAACCGAAGGACGCGACGTTCGCGGTGTCGGGTGGCAAGGCGTCCGTCGTCCCCGCCGTGGTCGGCGACAAGATCAACTGGCCCAAGACCTTCGAACAGCTCACCGCGTTGCTGACCGCGCCGGGCGAGCGGACCGCGCAGGTGGTCTACGAACGGGTCGAACCGAAGCTGACCACCGAGGCCGCACAGGGGCTCGGCGTGGTCGAACCCGTCGGATCGTTCACCACCGGCGGTTTCAGCGGTCCCTCCGGGATCAACATCCGCACCGTGGCCAAGAAGGTCGACGGCGCGATCGTGAAGCCGGGAGACACGTTCTCCCTCAACGACTTCACCGGTCCACGCGGCACGGCGGAGGGATACGTCGAGTCCGGCATCATCGACCACGGTCGTCCGAGCACCGCTGTCGGCGGCGGCATCAGCCAGTTCGCCACCACGCTCTACAACGCGGCGTATTTCGCGGGTCTCGAGGACGCGGGTCACACCGAGCACAGCTACTACATCTCCCGCTACCCCGCCGCCCGCGAGGCCACCGTCTTCGACGGCGTGATCGACCTGAAATTCCGCAACAACACCCAGACCGGCATCTATATCGAAACCTCGGCGACCGCCAGCGAGATCACCGTGCGACTGTGGGGCACGAAGACGGTCGACGTCGAGTCCATCACCGGCGAGAAGACCAAACCGACCGAACCCAACACGGTCACCTTGCCCAAGGGCAAGGACTGCATCGCCTCCGAAGGTGGCCCCGGCTTCACCATCTCTGACACCCGCGTCATCACCGACCACAAAACCGGCCGCGAAGTGTCTCGCAAGACCCGCACGGTGAAGTACGACCCGATTCCGATCGTCAAGTGCGAGTGAGGGAATAGCCCGAGCACACGGTTCCCGAATCCGCCCCGCCACGCACCGGAGGGGCGGATTCGTCGTCTTCACAACGGAGTTCGCATCAGCAACACGTTGTACTGGGTGTGCTGGGTGACCACGAAGTAGAGATCGCGGCCGGTTTGATACGGATAGATCATCGGCGCGTACGCGGTGGGAAGCGCGCGGGCATCGATCAGGACGCGCGGTTCGCTCCACGGCCCTTCGGGAGCCGGTGCGGTGCGCAGGACGACGCTGTTGGCCGGATCCGTGGTCAACATGACGTACTGGCCCAAATAGTCGTTCCACATCACCGAGAGTTCCGCGACGCCGCCGACGATCGGAGCCGCCGTCTTGGCGTCGGTGGGCTTCCACTCTCTGCCGTCCCAGTATTCGTAGGCGTCGATGTTCGCGATATCGGATTCCTTGGCGCGAGAGACGAATCCGGGATTGTTGCGCCCTGCCGGGGTGCCGTAGCGGTAGACGTAGCCATTCGCCTTCAAGAAGGCGTTCTGCTGGAAGTTCTCGTGGCCGTCGACGTTCGCGCGACGCGTGTGGGTGAGCTGGGCCCACGTGGTGCCGCCGTCACCGGAGGCGGCCAGGGTCGAGAAGTTGGTGTTCCACTTCCCGTGGTCACCCCATTCGCGCACCGACATCAAACTCATGTACTGCACGCCGCCCACCGAAATGCCGGCGGTGGGAATCAGGCTGATCTCGATGCCGGGAATCTTGGGGCTGGGTATGGGATTCGGCACCACGTCGTCGAAGATGATGCCGTCGGCCGGATCGTGCCTGGAGCTGCGGAACAGCACATTGCTGGTCCAGGCCCAGATGCTGCCGGCGAGAAGATTCGGGATCCCGATGCCCGCGCTGTCGCCGAAGGCGGTGATCATGCGGCCGTTGCCGTCGTCCCACATGATGCCGAGATCCGTGCCCAGCACGTTGACGTTCTGGGTCCGATTCGGACTGTCCATGCCGGTCACCTGGAACACCGCTCTGGCAGGCCCGGGCAGGTCCGGCAGGCCGTGAATGCCGTTGATCGCCGGAATCGGAATGACGTTGTTCGGGTCGGCCCCGGCGGGCGTGGCGGCGACCAGCGCCAAGATCGCGGCTAGCGCGCCGGCCCCGGTGAGTGCGGACAGCGATCGAGTCATCCGGCAATTCCCTTCCTCTGGGACGCAGTCTGCTCGGTCATTCTGCCCGCTCGCCGCCGCGATGTCGCCTACATCGGTGGGTGGACTCAGCGCGTTCGGCCGATCGTCACCAGCCGGTAAAGCCACCACGGGCGCTCGGGCAGTTCTGGGCTGTAGACCCGCATGCTCATCGATCGGACCCGTCTCGAGGCTGGATCGCGCACCTGCAATCGGCGGCGGGGGAGGTCCGCGGGACGCACTTCGGTGGTCCACATGCGATCCCAATCAGGGGAGCGGCGGCATCGTTCGGCGATCTCCTCGACGCGCTCGCGCGGCGCGAGCGGAGACAGGATACGGAAGGCGTCGACGAGCAGGTGCGCTTCGACGGCCCAGTCCACCATCACCCGGCGGGCCGCCGCGTCGAGGAACATCCACTCCAGCACGTTTCCTCGGGCGAGGGCACCTGGAAAGGCGCGTTCGTAGGCGGAATTGACTGCCACCAGATCCTGCGTCGGCATCCGCTGATAGCAGGCCGGGTCGGGGAGACTGTGCAGGTCGGCCTGGTCGTCCGGAGTGGGCACGTCGGGGCCGGGTCCGTAGGCGGCCGTGAAGAAATTCGGCAGGGACAGCACGACGATGTGTTTGCGGTACCAGATCGGCACCTCCAGCGCGTCGAACAACTGTTGCAGCAGTGGCTGATTCGGCGCCACCGCGCCTGTCTCGATGTGATCGAGCACCGCTTCGGTGAGCTCGGCCCGCTCGGCGATATGGGCGGGCGTCAGCCCCGCGGCGAGGCGTCGTTCGCGCAGATAAGCGCCGATGCCAGTTGCGTTGCGCGTCACCTCGGGCACCTCTGCCGACAATTCTCCTGCCGAACTGTGGGAAGCGGGAGGCTCTTGTCGCTCCCCGGGAGCACGCAATCTACCGGAGAGAATCGGCGTCGAGCGGTGATCGAACGTCACGAATCGACAAATGTAGACGACAACGGCCCGGAGAGGATCTCCGGGCCGTTGTGCCGTTGCGGTGGAACGAAGGTCAGAACGCGGCTTCGTCCAGCTCCATGATGTCGTTGTCCAGGTTGGACAGCACCGCGCGAGTGGCGGTCAGCTCCGGCAGGACGTTGCGGGCGAAGAACTGCGCGACCGCGATCTTGCCGTTGTAGAACGCCTCGTCGGCGCCGGTCGCGCCGTTGTCGAGGGCCGCGATGGCGACCTCGGCGTGACGCAGCAGCTGCCAGCCGATGAGCAGGTCACCGACCGAGAGCAGGAAGCGCACCGAACCGAGGCCGACCTTGTACAGCTCGCTCGGCTGCTCCTGGGCGCCCATCAGGTGGCCGGTGAGCGTGGCGGCCATGGCCTGCACGTCCTCCAGCGCGGTGGCCAGCAGCTTGCGCTCGCCCTTCAGGCGGCCGTTGCCCGCCTCGGCGTTGATGAACTTCTGCACCTGACCGGCCACGTGGGCCAGCGCGACGCCGCGGTCGCGGGCGATCTTGCGGAAGAAGAAATCCTGCGCCTGGATCGCGGTGGTGCCCTCGTAGAGCGAGTCGATCTTCGCGTCGCGGATGTACTGCTCGATCGGGTAGTCCTGCAGGAAGCCCGAACCGCCCAGAGTCTGCAGCGACTCGGTCAGGTACTGGTAGGCCCGCTCCGACCCGACGCCCTTGACGATCGGCAGCAGCAGGTCGTTGACCCGCGCGGCCAGGTCGGCGTCCGCACCGGAAACGTGCTGGGCGACATCGGCGTTCTG